>JAJFJG010000147.1 GCA_021774265.1 Nitrosomonas sp. | reverse complement strand
TAGCTCAGGAATAAGAAAATTGGTATCTGTCCAGCCTTGTCCGTGTGAATGCGACAACTGATTAACCGGCACACCATCAATTTGAGTTAAAAAGTCTGTACCGTGATCAAGGTTAAACCCGCGTAAAAAATATTGATTGGCCTTACCTTCGCCACTGTGCTGCGTCGCAATCATGCCAGGTACCGTTTCTAGTATTTCTCCTGGCCGATCAATAGGTCGATATTTAATTTGGTCTTGCCCTACCTCTCCTTGCGAAGCGCTATCCGCAATACCTAGCAGAGAATTTGATCGCCCTGTAACAACGACTTCGCTTAATACAGCAACAGGTTCTTTATCAACTTCTGACTCAATTCTTGTTGTCGCATCAACTTGAGTACTTGCTAACTTAGTTGACTCCTGAGCGCTAATATTACTGCTAACAAAAAATGCAAAAATTAACATCGTCAGGCGTGCAATTAAAATACCCGCGCTATGTAACAACAAAGTGGCGAATACAAAACCCGCTGTATATGAAGCAAGACTCGCAGAGGCGGATATCTCATCCCCGTGTGCGTAACCATGAAAAAAAGCAAAAAATGCAACGATTAGCACGTTAAGTATCGAACTAAAACGCATTTTGCAGATAACAAGAATGTTTAATATCAAGCCTGACAGTAAAATTATGATTTCTGCATTAGGAACAACAAAGTTTAGCGCACCAATTAATCCACCGAGACTCATGATGCTGACAAAAATAAGTGGTAATATCCAAACAGCTTGTCCGCGTATCTGCGCAGCCCAGATTCCAACCGCAACCATGGCGAAAAGATGATCCCACCCCGCTAGTGGATGAAGAAACCCTTCATACCAATCACTATCAATAGCAAAAAATAGTGTTGGTATTTTTAGGAGAGAAAAAAATAGCAACGTGAGCAATCCCAGGGTGAGAAAAATCCTCTGTGGATTGCGCATACAAGATGAAAGCTCATTATTATTTTGAGTTACTAAGCTATCGCGGATGATAATAGCTCTTTTATTGTCATTGAGACTGCCTTGCGGTGGGGCAACAGCTATCAATTTAGCTTTAACACTCGCGACATAGCGTACCCACAACGATGAAATCGGTAACAGTGATGGCTGTTTCTCAAACTTATGATTAACTTGCGACATTTATACTTAAAGTCAATAAAAAACAATATCGCATTATCTTCTTAATACAAGACAGTATGAAAGTGACATTTTGTCACAGCGTCAATTTGTCACACCAAGAAATTACTGTTTAAAGTCTCCGATAGGGGATCAGTAAATCCCTCGCCTTTAGGCGAAGGATGATATTCTTTATGGATGCAAGATTACAAGCATGAAAGTCATACAGTATGGGACTGCAGATATCATCTGGTGTGGACAACTAAATATCGTTATGAAGTATTGGGTGGAGATGTTGATCTATGCAGGGTCATTGAATAGAGATCATGTGCATATGCTGATAGGAATTCCACCATACTTGTCGGCATCAAAGGTAGTAAAGTACCTGAAAGGGAAGAATTCGCATAAGTTGTTATCGGAATATAGTCATTTGCGGAAGTGTTACTAGGGACAGCATTTGTGGGCGAGAGGATATTGGGTAGTATCGAGTGGCAATGTTACGGATGAAGTTTGAAAGGAATATATCAAGAATCAGAAGCCACCAGAACCGGATGATGATTTTGAGGTGATATAGTGAAGCTATCGGCCGAGTGGCCGATTAATCCGGCTTTGAGCCGTAACTTGAAGCCACCGGATTGTAGTCGGTGAAGTATTCACAATTAACCAGAAATACTATATGAATTAACTTTTTATGTTACATTTAATAAATGCTTTATGTAACAATGAATGATTGGTTTTGACGTTCTGACAGTATTAAAATGAACTGACAAGCAGTTCATTTAGCAGCAAAAAATAACATAAAATATTGTATTTATAAAAATAGTACGGCAGTTACAGTTGAGTAACAATACAGCCTAATATGACGAGACATTTACTTAATAGCACTCGTATACGTTAAGCCAATCTCACTACCATTTCACCGCTATCTGAGAAACGCTTTTCTGCAGCGGAACAGCCAACACCCCTTCTGAATTCACCGTCGCCGTTTGCGTTTTACCATGAACGGTTATCTGCGTATGCATGCCGACCGGAATGCCAAGCACATAGAGTGTGCGCTGGGCCTGGTTGTTTCCTGAGGTCGTTAATTCAATAGCTCCATGCGCTAATGCTTTTATAAACACCACAACATTCTGTTCAGTCTCTACGCCTTTTGCATCAGCACCTTTTATTGCCAGCGGTTTGGGCGCATCACTACGCGGCTTGTCTAAACTCGGCGATAAAGCAATTAGAAACTCATCTTCAATCCGTGGTGCACCCGGTTGTATTTCTATGCGCCACATCCCAATATCAAACCAAGGGTGTAATGATGCGCCCGCCGAAAAGTTTTCGCCATCTAACACCGCATCATCACCATCTGACTCTACATAGTATTGATAATCAGGGCCACCGACCAATCGAAGCTTTGCATCGTCAGGATAAATACGGTCTACACGTAAATGACCCGATTCATTTTGGATATGTGCCGTTGATTCTTGTGTTTCGGAAATACCATTCGATAACGCGCCTCTCAACACTTGAGCATTATTAACTTGCGGTTGATTGACACTGTGCAACAACCATTTCTTGGTATAAGACGCATCCGTACTCACAATACGATCATGAATTAAGACGCGATCTTCATTGAATAAATATAACAAATCTCGTGTTACATCACTCACCTTACCGCCCCAACCACCTTCATCATGATCGGGAGTGTTATAGGCTTTGGTCAGGTCTGATGAGATATAGACATACTCGTCATGCAAAGTCTGAAAATGATTAATTCTGCCGCCCGAAAAATGTTGACTGCTATCCAGCTTACTAGCCCAATCTGAAACACTTTGCACCCCACTACCTGTCGGCAAAATAATACGCTGTCCACCATCTGCCACATTTTTCTCAAAGAATCGGTTAGGCTGCACTTTTTCATCGGGCCTTAAAATCAATAACGAATTCTTTGCGACCGTACGAATGGAATAATTGAGGCGATTAAGCCCCCTGTAATCACCGTAGGTACTGCTATTAATCGCTAATGGCGCGCCTTTAAAAATGGTGAAGTGACCTGCATCATAATGGCTATGGTGGGAAAAGGTATGGCCCGCACGAAAGCTAATAAATGTTGCCGACGGTGACCAGTCAGAGCGAATATACGCTTGATTTAATCCACCACGACCAAACAAATCGGCGCGTGGTAATTGAGCATTAAATGCCTGTAAATTTGCGACACTTTTCTCATCTCCCTTGCTTGCATTCAAGATTGTCAGTGTATTAATTGTCGGGTCATTAAACAACCTAAATCCCCAACGATAGCCACGATAATAGCTTTCCGCTCCATGCAATTGCTCCAGATAGTGTGAATAACTTGCAAACACCGGTTCACGCGTAATTTGTGCAATCACATCTATCACACGCCGTGTTTCATCTTTAAGGTCTACCCGTGACCCCTCATCGCCTAAATTTTCAATACGGTTATCTGGACGGGTTGCATAGATATGCCAAAGTCCCACACGTTTTAGTAATGTGAGAATCCGGTTCTTATGTTGTGCGTTTTCTAGCCCATTAACATAGGCGCTAGCTGCTAAGCTAAAAACTAGACCACGGTTCTGTATCCAATAGTTATAGCCTCCAGGCCAACCTTCCGTTAGCTCCAGCGCTCTAATCACATCGAGAAAATGCCCCTGTGCTCGTGATATAAGTTTAAGCCGATGCTGGCTGTGATTAGCATTCAGCGTAACCGCCGTCAACCAAGCCATAGAAGCCAAAGAAGTGCGCCCATGCCAAAGCGACGGAGAAGAGTCGTCAAGAACTCTTAAGTAATCTTGTAGCGCCTGTTCAATTTTTGCTTCAATGAGCGCTCGGTCATCCTGAGTCAGTCCTGAATAATTAGCAATCAGATCATAAGCAAAAGCCAATGCCCAACCATTTCCATACTGACCACTGGCATTGGGTGTTTGTAACTGGAAATTTTTAAGCGCGGCAATAAGAACTGACGCCGTATTGGCCTCTCCACTACTAACCCAGCAGGCCGACATCGCCATGACATCACGCGACGATCTACAAGGATCAAAATCAAGAATTCCTTGAGCCTGATATAAAGCCAACCGATTAGCAATCAAGTCAGGCATACCTTTGCCAGACCAGCCTGATAATTCTGGTAGAAGAATACGTGGGTGCACCGCGCGCAATTGACCATCAAATGGATGATCTGAAAAGCGCTGTGTCGGTGACAAAGCTTCAGCTAGCCACGGCATCTCTATTGGGCTTCTCTCGACAGCTTTAACGAAAAATTGACTAGGTGTTAATTGAAAATGTTTCATAGCGAAGACAACAGCAAAAATAAGGGCAACATGCGTCAACAAACCCACAATAACTAAATAGCTTGTGGTTAGTCGACGGATAATTTGGGTTTTTTGCATTAACAGGACGCCAATAATTCTGGCTGAAGTTATTTAGTAGCTATTCTACCGTATTTAAAGAAGAAGAATAGCTGTTCAAAAAGACTTGATCATCTTCACTTTTAATCGGGTAAAAAAGACACATACCATGACCCAATACTATATAACACACCTAAACAACATCGTCACAGAGTCAAATCCATGGAAACAATTTTGTGGGTTTCAGTTTACTTCCTTGCCGCCGCAACCAGCCTAACCCACCGATAGGCAGCTCATATTTCTGAACAATATTCATATCTTGTTCTATTTCATAAATCACGGGTAAGCATGTTGCAATGCGAAAACTTTCCGTTTGCTTGTCATCAAGTTGCTCAAGAACTCTGACAATCCCGCGAAGACTTGCTGTATGCGCAACAATAAGAATGTTCTGATTCGACAACAGTCGAGGAGCGATCCCTTTTTCCCACCAACGCAAGGCCCTGTCTGCAGCATCTTCCAGCGACTCGCTTGAGGGAAGCTCCGATTTATCTATGTGCCGATATTTTGGGTCCAAGAAAGGATGGTGAGGGTCATTGGTTTCTTGAGATGGAGGTTTTGCACGAAAATCGCGGCGCCAAGAAACCACCTGTGTATTGCCATAGCGAAGATACACATCTCGTCTTGAATGGCCTTGCAAAGATCCGTAGTGTCGTTCATTCAGCAGCCAAGATGATTCAATCTCTAGATCAGGTCTTTGCATTTCAGAAAGAACCAATCCGAGGGTTTCATTTGCACGGCTAAGCAAAGAAGTCTGACAGAGATCAAATGTTAAGTTCGACGCTACTAATGCGCGTCCAGCGCAACGTGCTTCTTCACGACCACGAGGACTCAAAGAGATGTCAGCCCAGCCAGAAAAACGATTATCCCGTGTCCATAGTGATTGGCCGTGCCGCATAAGTGCTAATATAGCCATAAATTGTTTCCGTTAGAGCACTTGTATACAGAACATTTGGCTTTTTCTTCTCTCAACCATTGCTTTCCAATCGCGCTCCTCAAGGCCATACCACCTTCACGAACGCAATCTTCGCACAGCAACACGCGATTAATACTATGGTTCCCATTTGCCATTATTTTATTTACATATACAAATATATTAATCATATCATGCTGAAAAAACAAACCTTGCTCTCACCGAACTGAATACATCAATGAGTAAATAAAGAATCACCACTTTTATTTTAATTGACACAAGAACCATGCTTATACCTCGTCAGTCTCAAAAACCATAACTGGTGTTTCACGACGTTGCAACAACCAAAGCAGCGGTACTTTTGAATCAGAATGTTCACCCAAACGATCCAACAGTTGTCGTTTTTTTTTGCCAACAACAACCAACGCAATGTGTTGACTGCCGGCCAGCATATTCAAAGAAAGGCTGATGCGTGGTGATAACGCCATGGGTTTGTCGATGGCTATACAATGATATGGCTCTGCTAACATAGGGTTCATACCCGGAAAGAGTGAGGCAATGTGACCATCTTCACCTAAGCCCAATACAGTTAAGCTTAATGGTCGCGGCAGGTTATCTAGACGCTGGTGAATAGTTTCTATAGCTTCAGCAGGCGTCTGATGTTGTGTTTTCAAGCCAATAAAGTTTGTATTTTTGGGAAGGTATTCGAGTAATTTTTTTCTGACCAGGTGCTCATTCGAAGCTTCATCATTAACATCTACCCAACGCTCGTCACTCAATGTAATGACTATTTTATCCCAAGGTAAATCTCGGATAGCAGCAAGTGCAGGTAAGTAATAGCGCGGGGTATTGCCTCCAGGAACAACCAGAGTGACTACTGGCTTTTTGGTCAAGCTGTCAGTCAAAGTTGCTGCCGCATAATCAGCGAAACTCTCGGCTAGCTGAGCAATATTTGCATAGTGCCTTCTTTGTATTAAATCACTAAGGTACATAAATCTGATACGACTTGAACATGAGAAGGAAACGGATTGGGGTCACCTGGGCAGACACGCCCCAGGAATGCAAGACCGTTTTCATGCGCACTTTCGTAATCAACCAAGGCGTCACCAATCATTAATGTCGATGCTGGATTGAGATGATACGCAGCTACAATTTGTGCAACCAATGTTTGTTTTAGCGCGGGTGCACCGCGCACTTCTTTAAAGTGAGTTGATAGGCCGCGTCTTTCAACAATCATTTTAAGTTCTACTTCGGGCGTACCTGAGGCAACAAACAAAGGGATTCTTGCGGCTTGCTGATGAATAAGTTCATTTGCACCAGGCACAGCATCACAAGCAACAACAGCTTCCACAACCAATTCTGAAAAACGTCTATCAAGTTCTTTTTCTTCGTCAGCAGTTAGAGTCGGTTTATCCAAAAAATGTTGCTGATAATAATGAAACTTACGATAGCGTGACATGCCGCCATTCTGATTATGGTGTTGCACAACCGCCGCAACAATTTCTCCCCCGTAGGATTGATATAGCTCAGCAAAAGCTTGTGTTTTGATTTTCCCAGATTCCGCCACAACACCATCAAAATCAAAAATGATAGCCTGCCAATCGCTTGCTTTCATAGTTTCTACGCTCTGTTATCCGATGTGGCAGGCGTGACGTTTTCGTCACTGGCCTGATGCAAACT
>JAJFJG010000146.1 GCA_021774265.1 Nitrosomonas sp. | reverse complement strand
GTACTTGAAAAACGTTTTTTGCTAAATCAATGCCAACGGTTGTAGTCTTCATATCGGTCGCCTCTTTCCTATTTGTGGGAACTCTCATTCGCCACTTTGGCACATAAATGCCGTTTTAGTTAGGGGCGACCATTCCATTAGTCTGGGCCCGTTACAGAATCAACACAGGTTAATTTAATCTGCATTCCATCGAAGGACAGTGTACCCGCGCAGCGTTCCGTAGAAGGGGTAGTCGACTGATAGTTACTCTGGAGATACTACCCATTAAAACTCCATTACCCTTGGATTGAAAAGGAAAGTCTTGAATTGCACCTGTAATTGTAAAGCTAATTGCATCTCCATCTTGGATAGCTTGGGATATGTTCCCACGGTTCGGATATAGTTCATGCCAAGTACTACTAATATTGTCTGACGGCAAAGATTGGGGAGGCTGGCTTGCTGCAAGCGGCTTGGTCTGATTCAAAGGTTCGGATGACGGGATCGAAACACTTATTTTCTGTTCAATGTAGGGAATGGGCTGTGTCTCTATTCCAAAATTGCTTTCATGCTTTCCGCTCACAGCAATATAAAGTCTTGCGATAGCATCGATCACTGCAGCTATACCAGTCAGTATCCCTGGCAGGGTTTCAAACCAATGTTTCTTTTCGTTAGCCACCTTATCTAGACCCAACAAAGTATATCTTTTGCCAAATTAATTCTAACAGCAAGTTAAATAGACTAATAATTTATTTTTGCGGTAATTTAATTAATTAATAGTCCTGAATTAATAATCAAAATAGAATAGTAGTTCTCTATAACATCGCATGGATTTAGGAGCCAGATAATGAATAAATTACTACTTGGTATAGGTTTTAAGTAATTTTAAGCGCTTGCAATGAAAATAAACAAACAGCGGGTATAGATGATGCCGTAAACAATACGGCACAAAAAGGAATGGCAAAATCCACACAACAAGCTGGCATTGCATCGGTTACAACTGACATAGACACTGAGATTGTTCAAGCAAGAGCAGTCATAAATCATTCGCAGGCACTTTAAAAGATGAACTACAAGCAGGAATAAAAGCTGGCGGACCACTTACAGCATTGGAAGTCTGCAATACTAAAGCACCACAAATCGCAGCGAAAGTTGCTACAGAAGCTGGCATGCAAGTATCCAGAATCAGCCTAAAGAACCGTAACTCAGACAATGCACCGAATGTATGGCAAAAAACTGTATTAGAAAATTTTGAAGCACGTAAAGCAGCAGGTGCTGATCCAACAACATTAGAGTTTTCCGAAATCGTTGAACACGATGGCAGTAAGGAATTTCGTTTTATGAAAGCTATTCCTACAGATGGGGTCTGTCTCGCATGTCATGGTGAAAGTTTAGCAAACGATGTTCAAGCAACAATCACGACACTTTATCCAAATGACAGAGCTACAGATTATAAACTTGGCGATATTCGCGGGTCATTTGTTGTTACTAAGATGCTACATTAGGCACTATATCTGATTACTATTGGAGATTCACATGCGTATCGGTGTACCAAAAGAAATTAAAACTCATGAGTCTCGCGTTGGACTGACACCTTCTTCAGTACGCGAGCTAATTATTCATGGTCATCATGTGATGGTACAGAAAAATGCAGGTTTCGCGATTGACCTGAATGACGATAACTACCGGGATGTGGGTGCAGAGATTATCGAAACAGCAGAGGAAATTTTTTCCAAAGCGGAGATGATAGTTAAAGTAAAGGAGCCACAACCATCCGAGCTTACAATGTTGCATGACAGACAGATATTATTTACCTACTTACATCTCGCTGCCAGTCCGACACAAACCCAGGCATTATTAGAATCTGGTTGTATTGCCATTGCCTATGAAACAGTGACAGATCAATACGGCGGCCTTCCGTTACTTGCACCAATGAGCGAGGTTGCTGGCCGCATGTCAGTTCAAGCAGGAGCGCATACCCTGGAAATGGATCAAGGTGGTCGTGGCATGCTGCTCGGCGGCGTATCGGGGGTACCTGCCGCACGAGTGGTCATTATTGGCGGCGGTGTTGTTGGCACCAACGCAGCACGAGTAGCAATGGGCATGGAAGCGCACGTCACAGTACTGGACAAATCAATACACCGCTTACAACAACTCGATTTTCAGTATGGCTCCCGACTCAATACCGTATTCTCGACTGTCGATGCGCTTGAAGAACATGTATCAACTGCTGATCTTGTGATCGGTGCGGTGCTAGTGCCAGGAGCAGCTGCTCCCAAACTGGTGAGCCTTGAATTAGTGGGGCGTATGTGCCGTGGCGCGGTACTGGTTGACGTGGCCATTGATCAAGGCGGTTGCTTTGCCACCTCAAAACCAACCACCCTTGCTGACCCAATCTATACTATTGATGGGGTCGTACATTATTGTGTAACCAATATGCCCGGCGCCGTTGCCCGCACATCCACCTTCGCATTAAACAATGCAACGCTGCCGTTTGTTTTGGCACTTGCTGATAAAGGTTACAAAAAAGCGCTCGTAGAAGATGCTCATTTACGCAACGGGCTTAATGTGTATCGTGGCAGTTTAACGCATGAAGCTGTCGCCCATGATTTGGGCAAGGATTATGTGGCAGCTATTGACTGTATCAATTAGATTGCCGTGCGGCGCAATGCCTTTTAGTTATTGCGCCATACTGGGTCGGAGTTATTCAATAATTGTTTCGCGGCTTGCTCTTCAAGACGTTCCACCAACAAAATTTTTATGATGAATTAACGCGTCAAACCCACTCGACGGGCCTCTTTATCTAGGCTGTCAATAATCCACACAGGAAAATCCACATTAACTCTTTTTTGAACCTGATTAGGACGTTTTGCCGTCGACAGATCGAGGTCATCAATGATGTCTTCTTGATTATCATCAAATTTTTTGTCGAAATCTTTAGTTTTCATAAAACGCAACCTCCAATTTGTGTGAACACCTAACCGAAATGATTCGAATATTGTCACCCCGATAGTGCCTTTTAGTTACTTCTCCCTGTCGGGCTGGTCATCAGCTTGTTCTTGTTGTCTGCGAACAGAAGACAGTGCCGAAGCAACAATGCCTGTTGGGACAGCAATCAAACCTAATCCAACCATTAAAATTACAAAAGTAAACAATCTTCCAGCAATTGTAATTGGATAGATGTCGCCGTATCCAACCGTGGTCAAGGTAGCCACTGCCCACCATAAACAATCAAAAATTGATCGAAACACTTCTGGCTGGGCTTTGTGTTCAAAATAATAAATCCCGATAGCAGCGAGGTATAACATTACTAACCCCAATATTGCACAAGAGGAAGTGGTAATTCCCTAATAGTTTTTTATAATTCAGTTATCTAAGCTACATAAAAGAAAGGAATTACCTGTGACAAAGTGTACCCAAGAATCATTTGATTTTCCGGATGTAAAAAGACGTTCAGTTGAAGTAAATTTTCAGGGA
>JAJFJG010000145.1 GCA_021774265.1 Nitrosomonas sp. | reverse complement strand
CTTAAAACTGTCTCCTAAATCGATTAATGGACGAGTTGTCTATTAAGTTGGTAAAAAACGATTTTATAGACAGTTTATTTCATGTGAATTACCCTGTCCACAATCTTATAAATTAGTAGACATCACATAGATAGTTTCATGTGTGTAAAACTAATTAATAGTATTAGCTCAGATCTTATATAACAGACAGTGTCAGAGGTGGTCGAGACTAAATTGCTTTGTTTCCTGATAGGAGACGTTCAGTCAGTCAAAGTGAACTACCGCACTCGACCCAGGCTAATGGAATGGTCGCCCCTAACTTAAACGGCATTTATGTGCCAAAGTGGCGAATGAGAGTTCCCACAAATAGGAAAGAGGCGACCATTCCATTAGCCTGGACCCGAAGGGGCCACTCGCCCATATTGCCAAATGACAACATACCTACGAAAAGTAGACAATCGATTCCGTTAGCCACTCGATCTATTGCTCAACTTTTGAGGGAGTTGACTGCAGTGTCAAGAAAAGGGTTTTATCCTTACATTGGCATAGAAGTTTTTGGGTTCATCGGGCAAGTGCGTACTCAAGCGCTCAACCGACCAGTACATAATTGGTCTTATGCAGCGCCATAATTTTTAGCTTAAAGAAGACTATGTGGCAATTAAAAAATTATGGTGTAAATCCTTAGCCAATATGCTGCTGCAATTGAAACATTTCAACCCGCCTTAGCAAAGACCTGCCGGTGTCGGTACTTTTACATTTCGTTAAGTGATCACTTTGAAAGTTTATTAATGATCGGGCCTTGCAGGATCTACTATGGATTAACCAGTGAAATTATTAGAGTAAATTTTGAACTACTTGAGTAACAAAACCATAAACTCACCGAAATAAGTTTATGATTTGTCTTTTTTATATATTTATACGGGTAGGTACGTTATTTGCTACTGCCAAATTTACGTGCCACACTAATACCTAGCAAACCAAGTCCCAATAGCGCTAGTGTCACTGGTTCTGAAATCGCTGTAGGTGGCTGTGGATCACCACATTGATCAGAACCACCTATACAGCCGCCTTCTAATTTATCGCTTCCTGCACCAGCATTAACTTGCTGGAAACGTGCTACAAAGTTAAGTGATTTATCAGAAAAACCAGTGAGAAATGCACTCTCAAGATTAACAGCAGATAAACCTGTGCCTGATAAGATCAAACTGGCAGTATCAGATTGCCCTTCTGCTAATGCACCGTTAGCGTTTCCTCCTAAAAAATTCCCATTATCAGCTATTGCAATATCAAACGTGCCAAAAGGTGGAAGAGAAGCATTAGTTATCAAGGTATCAAGACGGATTCCTGAAACGAAGCCACTCACGCCAGTATTTGAGATTAGATCAATACCCACACCAGTCAACTTGGATGTAGTCGCACCTGCTCCAAAAGCAGTAAGTTCACCTGTCGTGTTCCGAAAATTAAAATCTATTTTAACTTGACCGGCAACATCGCTGAACGAAAGCTCTGTTCTCGCAGAAGCACCTGTTGCTGGTGTATTACTAGATGTGCTTGTATTATCAAAATTTAAAATAATAGTTGCATTAGCAATATTTGCACTCAGCACAAAAGCTAATCCAATCACACTCTTTAAAACGATTGCACGGATTTTAAATAATTTAAACATAAGACCCTACCTTGTATAATTTGTTATTAAATTCTAACTATTTACTATAGAGGCAAATTATGTGCCAATAA
This sequence comes from Nitrosomonas sp., assembly GCA_021774265.1. Classification (GTDB taxonomy): domain Bacteria; phylum Pseudomonadota; class Gammaproteobacteria; order Burkholderiales; family Nitrosomonadaceae; genus Nitrosomonas. The sequence goes on along the minus strand of JAJFJG010000145.1, from coordinate 11,639 downwards.
ATAAATAATTATTTAAAGCAACAAGTTAAAATAAATTTTATTTTAAAAAGTTTGCTGCTGTAAAGAATATCGACATTAATATTGGCAGTCAGCCTTGTGTTATAACTTAAAAATTTTTTCCAGACCGAAAATATCTTAAATCCCTAAATGTAAAGCAAGGCTGCCCTTTCCGGACACCACCACCCTTTCATACAGCGAGTTTTCAACCCAAAAAATATAAAAGATCAGCTACCATCCCATTAATTCTTTTACTTACAGATATTAAACGACATAAAATCCAGACCTATTAGGTTCAATAGCACTTTTAATTATTTCAATCGAATCCTTATAATCTTGTGATTCAAATTCATTCGAATAATATTGAGTTCTTAAACAATCTTCTTTTTCGAAGGCTTCGTATTCATCCTCATCATGACCTGCATCTTTATCTTTAAGTTTTTTAATTGCTATTTGATCTGGCAACAGTTAGTCGGACAATTTTTAATACGACATTCTGAATTTCTTCAAAAGTTGTTTTTTCAAAATCCACAGGTGATGCGTAATCATTAGCTGAAAGAATTCTGATGCAGTTGTAAAATACTTCGATATATTCAAATATTACATGCTTGGCTTCTTCTGTGTTTCTAAATTTATGGTGGTGGGTTAGCTCGATTTTCAACGTATGAAAAAAGCTTTCTGTCACCGCATTGACACTCCTATGTCAAGTAATTGTGGTCGCATCAGACAAATCTGCGAGAATAAGCGGATGCAGTTCACGAACAATGTACTACCGTTTCAGGTAACGTTGAATTTTTTTATTTGACATCCCTTGAGCAGCACGTCGTGCCACATAGATTTGGGTTCTCGGCTCACTGAGCATGCGTACCATCGCGATAGTCCATAGGGCGTTGTTTGCCAGATCGATCGCGGATAGTTTTTCCCGGGGATGCCTGTAGTGGACTCCCGCCGCATGATGCAGCTAACGCTACTTCATTCCTTAAACGTTCTGGATTATCAACTGCCACAGCAAGTAGTATCGCCGCCGTTTGTGGTCCAACTCCAAACTGGTCCCGAAGACGTTTCACTGACTGGCTTGTCAAATGATCAAGCGTCGCATCGAGTTCTCTTTTAGTTCTGCTGAAAGCATTAGCTAACGCTTAACCAACATACGAAATGTTGCAGTTAATGCTTTAAGCAAAATACTGCCTTCGGCCTTCCGAAGTCGTGCACAGCCTGTCACGCATTCTTCCGGTTTAGTTTTCCAGAGTCATTCGCGCAGATCGTCTGGCGCACTAACTAATTAAAGCTCCTTCTTTAAGCGCTTAACTTCTTCAGAGGTAGGCTCTTTTATATTTTCGTGATGACATTGTTACTATTCCTTCTGTTTGGATTTCTATACATTTTCTGTCCAGAATAGTGTAGCCACATCATGTCTCTAGGGAGTGTAGAATCAAGCCAGTGTGTGTGGCTTTGCGCACCTTTGATGCATTCGAGGAGGACTATATGCTTGTGACATTTAAAACTGAAGTTGGCAACATAACCATGTTCGGGGATGTTGCGCTTAATATGCTTAAAATGATGGGACACAGCCCAACCGTGCCAGGCGCAATTCTGGCAGCAGATGTTCCAGTTGCATTAAGCAAATTAAAAGCTGCTTTAGACGCAGAAAAAGCTTTGCCGCCGCTTGAGGACAAGGACGAAGACGAGGGTGAGGATAAGAATGAGCCTGCGGTGAGTATGACTGATAGAGGGGCGCCTCTGGTAAATCTACTGTCTGCCGCAGCAGAAGCTGATTGTAATGTAATGTGGGAGTATAGTCGCTAACTTGTCCTTTGTCTTAATGATGGATGAGCCGGCTCTAAATACCTTTTTTGGTTAAGGTAATCAAGTTTGCATAGGATGAAAATGACCAATCTCAGTATGTCCGGCTCTTTACTTTCGCTAAAATAAATTCAAAGCAGTAATGGCAACTCTCTCTGTGGTGAATCAGCCGTTGCTTGTGAGGCGTGGGCAAAGGAAAGCGTGCTGACACGTACCCCAAGTAACCGCAGCTTTTTCTCTAAAGTAACACGTCGCAAACATTCTCCCGCCGCACGTCGAATAGCCGTAGGATCAGCCGTATGGGCAGCCAGTGTTATGTCTCTTGTCACCGTATGAAAATCCTCAAATCGCAGTTTAATACCGATGGTACGACCCACATAACCTTTACGCTGAAGATCGGCTGCTACGCGTGTACACAGTGTGGTGAATGCCTCTGATAGGGCAGGGCGATCATGGCGAGGATGGAGATCTTGTTCAAAAGTGGTTTCCCGGCTGATTGATTTTGGTTCGGAGTGGGTGATGACGGGACGGTTATCGATGCCGCGAGAGACATCATGCAACCAGGTTGTATAACTGGCACTAAAGTGGTTACGCAGAAAATGCAGTTCGGCTTGTGCCAGTTCGGCGATGGTGGTGATACCCAATGATTCAAGTTTCTTGGTGGCTTTCGGGCCGATGCCATTAATTTTTCGCACCGCCAACGGCCAAATACGATCAGGAATGTCGGACAACCCAAGAATAGTCATGCCATCGGGTTTATCAAGATCTGAACCAATTTTGGAGAGCAGCTTGTTTGGTGTGATGCCGATAGAGCAGGTGAGTCCAGTGGCTGCAAATACGGCTTGTTTGATTCGCTCCGCAAGGACGTGTGTGTCATCGGGTAAATCAGTGAGGTCGATGTAGATCTCATCAATACCCGTGCCTTCAATCTTAGGCGCAATGCTGGCTACGGCAGCTTTGAAAAGCCGAGAATAATGACGGTAGCTGTCAAAATCAGTGGGCAGCAGAATCGCATCTGGCGCCAGCTGTGCCGCTTTCATCATACCCATGGCTGAAAAGACACCCAATGCACGCGCCTCGTAAGTAGACGTGGTAATCACGCCACGACCAACATATTCCCGTAGTTTATAAAAATGTCTGCTGCCATCTGCTAATGTCGTTGGCTGGTGTATCGTGCGTCCACCGATCACAACCGGCAAACCACGTAATTCTGGGTAACGTAATAACTCCACGGAGGCGTAGAAAGCATCCATGTCAAGGTGAGCGATGCGGCGTGGTTTATCGTTCATTATTGACAACTTGATTCGTGCTGACCCAACTTAATTAATCGGGGCCAACGATCAAGTATCCATTGTGACTCAGATGGTGAGTCTATAGTAACCACATATACTCGTTGCACACCTTTTCTTTCAGCCAGCAATGCTTGTATAGCCATATCGGGTGCAAGAGTCATCCAATGAGACTGCCCGTCAAGGTCTTTCTCCATAAAGTTTTCAGCCCGAATCAATATCGGCCTTGGATGCCATGGTTTCCACTTGCCTGCCTTGATCGAATCTAGTCGTGCCCACCCACCATTGGGAAATTTCCCTGAATTTTTATTTTTACGCTTACCCCAAGTAACCCAAGTTACGCCACCATGGCGTAACATAACGGGTAATCTCGCCTCAGGCTGGGGAAAGTAGATTTTGTTTTCTTGATATTCGATTCCGCCACACATGATGGAATTATAGCTTACCAACAATATGATTTATTTAGTGTAGCAATAGCCAATGCAATCAAGCCGCCATTTGTTTTATCATACATACGGCGCTACAGTTGGTGGGATAATATTGAGTTTAATTATCCGGAAAGGATACTGAGATGACACAGGCTGGCGGTCCCGCTGCAATCAATGGATTTCTCTATCAAATTATTCATCATCTCGGGTGGATGACTGATGTTACTTTATCCGGAAAATTGCACGGTCAGGAAATCGAGAACGCTTGTCTTGTGCTGGAACCTCGTTGTGGTGGAGATGCACGTGCTGAAGCATCCAACACTTACCTCGTGGAACAGTATAAGACCAGAAAGAGTGGTACTTGGGCGGTTTCGGATATGATATCTATCCTTCGTGATCTTCGCAAAGCTGTTCCTCCATCACTTCCCAAGCATGCCATTTACCGATTCGTAACAGATGGTCGCTCTGGTAGGTTAGAAACTTTTACTACTTTTCTAAATGAAATAAAGATAGCCAGCAAAGCAAGTGATCTCGACAATATCGAATACAAAAAACTCTGCAATGATTGGAGTGGCACCAGTCGTGATTTCCTAAAATATATCGCTAAAGTAACAAGGAATAGCCAACAACCAGAAAATGTAGATGAGATTTCAGTTATCTTCCATCTATTGTCGTGTTTCGATATGAGATTCGGCATTAATGCCGATGACATTGCTGCGGAAATTGATGGACTTTTGCGGCCCTACGTGCCTAATCTTGGGGATGAACAAAGAATCCGGGAACATCTAATTGGCCTACTGTTTGAGGCATTGAGCCAAGGCGAAGTACAACTCGATACTGATCATCTTAATGCATTGCTACGTAAAGTTGATCTCAACCCGGAACGACTAAGAAAAATGGCTATACTTTCTGAAACAATGGGAGAATTGACATACCGTTGTCTTTCGCATGTGAAATACCAGTCTTGTCTGGATGTTCGTGGCGCACCTGAGTGGTCGAAGCATAAACCGGTGTTACTAATCACGGGGAAAAGTGGTGCAGGTAAAACATGGCAACTTGCACGACTGCTAGAAACGTATAAAGATACTAGTCAAATTGCCATACTGGTGCCTACAGCCAAGTCTATTGAAGAGTTGTTATCCCGCACTGCAAGTGCCTTGTGGCAAACGGGACTCAACGAAACTTCCGAGAAGAACCTTGTCGGTGTGTCAAATTTTCTGTGTGAACTTGCACCTAATGTAACAATTCCCAAAGTAGTCATTGCGTTTGATGATATTCAGGATGTTGATTTGGTGCGTGATCTTGTACGCCAGGATTGGGTCGGTTTGCGTATGCATCTTGCACTAACTGTTCCGTATGCAGTAGCACAATCACTTCAACTAACTGATGAAGATTCTATTCATGTGCATTATGTCGATGATTTCTCGGTTAACGAACTTGATGCCTTATTGAAGAAAAATGGTCAAAAGTGGGTTGATTTTCCTGCAGACCTCAAGAAGCTCCTGCGTAATCCAATTCTTGCTGGCCTCTTTCTTAAGCTTCCCTATGCTTCAATACAAAATGCACTGCACAGTGAGTATGAGATCTTTGAGAACTTTTGGCTGAGAATTGCCGAAAAAGGTCGGTCTGGTGACAAGGGAATTGTAACCGCGCTCGCTACTTATATGTACCAGGGGAAATCGTATCCGCTGCCCCGGGCAGAATGGTGCAATATTGGACTAGACGGCGAGGCTCTTGTGCGTCTGGATGCCGCTGGATGGCTGCATTGTCTTGAAAACGACGAAGTTGCATTTGCCCATGATCGACTGTTAAATTGGGCTGTTGCTAAATCACTTGTTCATCAATCTCAAAGCAAAAAATTGTCAGTCGCAGACCTAGAGTCATTCCTCTCTGGCAAAGGTGGTGATGAAGACCGACACGTACGTAGGCGTCTCAATTATGTGATGATGGATACGCTGTGGCTTCTAGCAGAAAGTGAGCAGAACGCAAAAACACTTGGCCAGCTTATTACTCAACTCGAGGGTAGCCGAGAGTTCGGAAGTTATGGAGAAGATTTGTATACCCGTCTCTTGCCAACGCTTGGCCAACGGGCCGTGACGATTCTTTTAGAGCGACTGAATACAATCCTTGCTGAATCAAATAATGATTACAGGATCAGCCTGATTGGTAAGGCCTTTGCTAATCTAGCAAAACAGGAAAGCGTTGACCTGAAGAAAACTATCTCTTCACTGTTAAACGCGCCTCTCTGGGATCAGCAGAAAATCGCTATTGCTGCGCTTACGGCGGCGCCTGATACCTGTCACCTAGATCGTCTGTGGGAGATTCACCAACAATGCTGGGCGGCATGGAATACTAAGACAAGTAATTTAAGCCATGTCGATTATCAAGCCAGCTTTGCCGCGCTACGTGAGGGGATAGCACTGGACCCGGAATGGCTTCGTAACCGTATCCTCTCTGCTAACGCGGATATGGAGGTAGTTTCAGAACTTGGGTTTCAACTCAATGTGCTTGAACACTTAACTGCACCCTTAATCTGGAAGGAAACACGTGATGTATTAATGGCAAAGATTCCTGCAAACAAGTTACGCAGTCTTTTTTATTGTATTGCACGTTTTTCAGACCATGAGATGATAGATTTTGTGATCAGGCATCTGTCATGTTCGGAAGATTATATCGGCAGTGCAGCATTTTCAGCCTTGTCAGTTCTTGATCCACTAGCAGCAATTAAACATCTCACTAAAGTCCAAGAGCTTGAGCGTTACTTTACGCGAGATCAGTGGCTTCCAATACTTTTGCGTGCGAATTCAGAGTTAACGCGCTTTCGAATCCTTGAGCTTGCCAAAACTGATCCTCGCGGATATCGACTGATCGAAAAACTTTTCGACGAACGACCAGATGAGACTGATGTTGCAATGCTACAATTTTTTCTACATTCGTTAGCTAAAGATTTGCAAGAACATCTTAAAGCTGCAACCAAGGATGAACCAAATTGGCTCAGTCGACCTTTGGACTTTCTAGGGCGAATCGCAAATCCAGAACTTCTTGCAATACTTGAGTCTGAAGCTGTTGGAGAGCTGGAAGAAATGATTGCCGACATTGCGTGTTGTCGACTATATTCAAATAGTAGAACTCGCGACAGCCTTCGCGAAAACGCACGTCGTGTCCTGATTCTCATGGGTGGTGACGCTGTTACCACTTTAATCAAGCGGGAGCTTGATAGCGAACATTATTGGGTTCGCCACAGCGGCCTGAACTGGGCATTTGTGTGTACTGACGATAACATTGTCAAGAAACTTGCTGAGATTGTCTGCCGTCCTGTGGCACGTGATGTCAATGGAAAGCAGGAATCCAAGCAATATCAGGAATCCTATCAAGCGATGGTTGCTCTTGCTGCAACAGGAAATGACACAACTTTGCTAGAAGCAATAAAACACAGTGGCATTGTCGAAGTTCCGAAAGAGCTTGTAAAGTTTCGAGTTCATCGTGGCCAGATACCAAAGAAATTAACTGAACATGCACTACAAATTCTCCAGAGTTCAGAATCATCAGAAATTGAAATATTAAATGCACTGATTACTGCTTGGCTAAGCAATGATGCAGATTTAATACCCTTCGTTCGAGCTATTCTTGTAAAGGCTGATCTGGAAGGAAGCGTTGCGAGTTATTCATGTATCGCACTTCAAGCACTTGGTGATTCTTCAGATGAATTCAAGGTTCTTGCGCAACACTTAGCACACACGAAAGCAAATTCTTCCTGGGGTATTAATGCCTTGTTAAACATGGGGACAAGTGGATTTGATCTGGTGGCGGGGCTTTTAGAGGGGCAGGGCTCGTTAAAATCTATAGAACATGAAGATCAAATAATCCGTATTTTATATGATAATCCAGCAACCAAGAGAAGGAGCATTGATGCCGCCGCGAAATATTGCCAACGTGTGCATCATTTTGATGATGCACTATATGACATTGCTGCAGAGGCAAATGAACCAATTTTACGCGAGAAAATTCTTGACGTTGCTTTTACAGTCGATTCGATTATGCCGACGCAGCAATTTTGCGCTATTGAGGGGTTGGCAAAATTCGATGTGATACGGGCTGTGGAGGCAATTGAGTTAGCACTTCAGTCGTATCCCGCAATTGAAAGAAAACTCTGTCACCTCCTCGTCCGTATCGTACCTGAGGTTGCGACAGAGAAGCTTATTAATGCGGCAATATTGGCGCAGCGTGAATCCTTTAGTCGTGTTACTGGACAGTCTCTACGGCGGGTTGATTCGAAGATTGTTTCACGTCATATTATAGAGCGTATAGATGGACTGACTTCTTCTGAGCGTAAAATAATCACTGAAATAGCAGGGTGGCTGCTTTTTCCTGAAATTATTGGTCTACTTGGTCATCTCGCTGATAATGATAGTACACGTGAGGTAAGACATGCCGCACTTACTGCGCTCGAATATCAGCGCCGTGAGGCTAATATTCTTAAACTTTTTGAAGCTTTTCCATCCGCTGGCACTAAGCGGCAATGGAGTTTGTTGATTGCAATCCTGGACGCCGCTGATCCCCATTTGCTCACTGATTCCGATGATCAGCTTTGGCTCGGAAATATTCTAGTGGAGACTGCCTCTGCAATCTTTGCACATTATGCCAAATCTGTATTAGAACAGCGCATGCGCAATTATAAATGATGGTGCCAATTTGGGTGCTTCATGTTTGTCTCGTTCCCATGCGCCTGCGAGAGAATGCATATCGTCGCCATAGGTGGCTTCTTATGCATCCTCACCGAGGACGGTGGGAGCAGGAGAATGATTGTTTTATAACGCTAAAATGGTGAATGATAGGGGTGAGTGGAATGGCTGTTTTATTAATTTATTTATTTGACACAATGGGTTGTCGTGTTTATACCTTTGTTTAAACGTAATGTGTTGGGAGTGTAATGATGAAAGAAGTTATTCTTGATATAAAGCAATGGGGCAATAATTTGGGTGTGCGTTTGCTTGCCGCTATTGTGCGTGAAGCGCAGGTTCATGTCGATCAACGAGTTCGTTTGTCTGTCGTTGATAACCAAATTCTCATCACCCCGATATCGGAAGAGCCGCTAACGCTGGAACAACGCTTGGCGCATTTTGACCCTGCTCGGCACGGTGGTGAAGTGATGCCATCCGAGCAACCGTTAGGTGCTGAAAAGTGGTAATTGCATTGTGGTGAAAAAGAGCAATGCATGGCTACCGGATCGTCAGGACATTATCTGGATTGATTGTAATCCGCAGGCGGGGAAGGAAATGCGTGACGTTCATTCTTTTTTGGTGCTTTCTCCCGCTATCTTTAATGACAAGACTTCACTAGTGATTGGTTTGCCAATGACCACAGCCACTTATAATGCGGACAACCCCTTTGCCGTGGCGGTGGGTAAGACTTCAAAGCGTCAGGTTGAACATGCCAGTTATGTATTATGTCATCAACCTAAATCTTTCGGCTGGCGAATGCGTCGTGCAAAGCTACATTCACTGGGAACGTTGAGTGACGCATTGTTCAATCAGGTTTGTCAGCGGCTTAATCAAATTATCCAACTGTAATGACAGCCCAATTGTATAGATCCCACCCGGTGTCTCTGATAGCTGGCGTGAGTAATTTGGTGCAGTTATCACGTTCAGAGCGGCTTTTCTTGTTGACCAACGTTGGAAGTGACACGGTGGTAAATTAGTTATCCCGATATCTATTCCTATCAATTTACAGAAATTAACAATGCAATTCATTTTCAATCAATTTGACCCAATAAGCTGCGCCTAGGGGGAGGATCTCGTCGTTAAAATCATAGTTTGGATTATGCAACAGACAGTCGCCATCCGAGCTGCCATTGCCTATCCATAGATAGCAGCCCGGTTTTTGCTGCAACATAAATGCAAAATCTTCAGCGCCCATGCTGGGGGTTGGGCTTGTATTAACACAGTCATCACCAGCCACGGCAGAAGCCGCCCGGATTGCGCTGGCTGTTTCATCTGGCGTGTTGACGGTGACAGGGTAGCCGGGGTTGTCTGGATTAAAATGGATTTTGGCGGTCATGTTGAAGCTGTCGGCTACTGTTTTGGCGAGATGCTGGATGCTTTGTTCCAGTTGTGTGCGCACAGAATCGTTAAAGCTGCGGTAGGTGCCGCGCAATACAACCGAATCGGGTATTGCGTTCCAAGTGTTACCGCCATGGATTTGAGTGACGCTGACGACTGCCGAATCGGCAGGATTTATTTTTCGACTGACAATGGTTTGTAATTGCGTGACTAAGTGCGCGCCAGCAACCAGTACATCTTGGCCTAAATGTGGCATGGCGGCATGGGTGGCTTGACCGTTCAGGGTGATCTCAAAGCAATCAAACGAGGCCATCATGGCGCCGGTTTTAACCGCAAAATGGCCGACGGGGATATCTGGGAAGTTATGCATACCGAACACCCGTTGTGCAGGGAATTGTTCAAACAAGCCTTCTTGGATCATTTGATGAGCACCGGCCCTGGCTTCTTCTGCTGGCTGAAAAATAAAATAAACCGTGCCGTCAAATTGACCGTGTTGAACTAGATAATGGGCGGCACCGAGCAGCATGGCGCAATGGCCATCATGGCCACAGGCATGCATTTTTCCTTGATGGCAGGATGTGTGCGCAAAGCGGTTTTGTTCTTGAATAAATAAAGCGTCCATATCGGCACGCAAGGCGATACTGTGAGCACTGTTGCCACGGCGTAAGACACCCACAACGCCGGTTTTGGCAAGGCCATGATGAACTTCGATGCCAATGTGTTTCAGTTGCTCGGCAATTAATTGGGCGGTTGCGATTTCTTCAAATGCGGTTTCTGGATATTGGTGCAACTGTCTGCGCCATTGGCGCATTTCGTTATGTAATGCCAGGATTTCTGGAGCAATATTCATCGCTAGTAAATTTGGGTTAGGTTTTAAATAATGGCACTGTGGCACATTGTTAATCTTTCGGTAAAGACCAATGACTGATTTCTAACACGGTTGATTGCAGCTGATATTGGAGGTCCGATTCTCCCAAGGGAGTGATTTCAGCATCAAGGGTAATGTTTGGCAATTGAGCGTGTAGCCCCTTTTTATCAGAGTGATTGAAGTGATTATCTGCGCTTATATACTTGCAGCTGAATTTGGCACCGTATGATAGCTATGATGTAACTGGGCCTGTAAGTGGAAATAACTATTCACTCACAGATGTTTTGCTTTTTTATTTAAGTAACGGAAGCCTGTTTAGCATCTCTTCGCAATAATCCCATTCGTCCAATGTTTCTCTCCACTCTAATGGGATCGCATTTATGCCTTTGTATGCACCAAGAACCATACCGATAGCAATTCCCCTAGAAGCATTGTCCCCACCGACCATCGTATTTGCTTGTAGTGCTTTTTTTAGTCCATCTTCCTCGTTTTCATATTTTAGTATGAAGTAGACAGCGCCAGGAAGCGTTCCCTCAGTAGGACTTGCTTTGCCTACTTTTATCGGTTCTGAGCGACCGACGTCCCATAGTCTTGCCATGCTTGTAATTGCAAGGTCATCAGCAAACTTCTCCTGCGAAAGTGCCGAGTTTTCATCAGTAGCTTCTTTTACTTTTGCAATTGCCTGAGCAACTTTATCATGAAAAAAACTTTCCATTTCCAAAGCAGCAGACTCAACTACATTAGATGGTGTCTCTCCGTTAATGACACGGTGGGTGACACGAGCGAAAAACTCGCCGCCACCTAGCGCATGAGCATCTCTATGTGTAAACATACTTTTTCTTGCAACATCGACTACTTCATCTTCTGTGTCGTAATATGCATGTGCTGCTGCATGACGTATTGCCATCGCGTTAGAAATCCCACCAAGACGTTCAACAGGCACACCCTGTCTTACTTGTCCATAAGTCTCTTTAGTCATAGTGCATATCCAAGAACCCCAACCGTTTTCAAGACGCTTCATCCAGTGAGGAATCATGTTTGTTACATTAAAAGGTCTTGGGGTATCTGAAATAGAGGCCAAATACTCTAAAACCAAGATGTTGTAGTCTCCATAATCAGTTGTCCCGCCTGCCTTTTTACCTGGATGGTAGTTACGCTCTCCCCAGCCAATGCCATGTGTTTGACCACCCATCAT
>JAJFJG010000144.1 GCA_021774265.1 Nitrosomonas sp. | reverse complement strand
AATTAATGTGTTTGGTGGATTTCTTGTTACCCAGCGGATGCTGGAAATGTTCAAAAGAAAAGATAAAAAAGGAAGCACATAAATGTCTGCAGATTTAGTTGCTCTCGCATATTTAGTTGCCTCAGTTTTCTTTATATTGGCACTAAAAGGTTTAAGTTCTCCGTTATCGGCTCGCCGCGGTAATTTGTTTGGCATGCTTGGCATGGCAATTGCAGTTGTAACGACTTTAACCATCACTGAGAATTGGATGTTGATTCTCGGTTGTATCTTGGTTGGTGGGTCTATCGGTGCAATAGTGGCAAAGCGCGTTCAAATGACTGCGATGCCAGAATTAGTTGCGTTCATGCACTCATTAGTTGGTTTGGCTGCGGTATTTATTGCTATAGCAGCAGTTAATAACCCAGTTTCTTTCGGGTTGCCAGCAGTGCTGCCAATGGGTAGCAAGCTTGAGTTATTTCTCGGTACGTTTATTGGCGCTATGACGTGGTCTGGTTCGGTTATTGCCTTCATGAAATTATCGGGGCGTATGAGTGGGGCGCCGGTTGTTTTTGGTGGCCAACACCTATTGAATTTAGTGTTAGCTATTGTGATGATTGGCTTTGGGTTATGGTTCTTCTTTAGTGATACAACTAATTGGACCGCCTTTATTGTCATGACTTCCATTGCATTCATATTGGGTTTTCTTATCATTATTCCTATCGGCGGGGCGGATATGCCGGTTGTGATTTCAATGTTGAATTCCTACTCAGGTTGGGCTGCTGCTGGCATTGGCTTTTCTTTAGGAAATCCGATGTTGATTGTTGCCGGCTCGTTGGTTGGTAGTTCTGGCGCTATTCTGTCATACATTATGTGTAAGGCCATGAATAGGCCGTTTCTATCGGTTATTTTGGGTGGTTTTGGAAATGATGGTGGAGATGTTGCGGCTGATGATGGCGCGCAGAAAATATATCGTAGCGGTAGTGCAGAGGATGCCGCATTCCTATTGGGAAATGCAGATAGTGTAGTGATTGTCCCAGGATATGGTTTGGCAGTTGCCCGTGCACAACATGCGGTTAAGGAGCTGACTGAGGTCTTGCTTGAGCAGGGCGTCAATGTTCGTTTTGCGATACATCCAGTGGCAGGGCGCATGCCGGGGCACATGAATGTGCTATTGGCAGAAGCAGAAATTCCATACGAGCAAGTGTTGGAAATGGATGAGATCAATAGTGACTTCTCGAATACAGATGTTGTATTAGTGCTTGGTGCTAACGATGTTGTGAATCCTGCTGCGTATACAAAAGGTAGCCCTATTTATGGTATGCCCATTCTGGATACACATAAGGCGAGTACCGTCATGGTGGTCAAGCGTAGTATGGCTGCTGGATACGCAGGTTTAGACAATGAATTGTTTTATATGGATAAGACAATGATGGTGTTTGGGGATGCTAAGAAGGTGGTGGAGCATATGGTTAAGGCACTGTAATTAATTAGAGCTAAATCCGGTTCTTGGTCTTTACCATTTCTTACAAAAAAACCGTTATAACTTTCAGTCATAACGGTTTTTTTGTGCTTGTGGGGTTACTCAAGTACTTTTAACGGTTGGGGGTTGGCAACACCAAAACCCTGCGCAAAATCTATACCTAATTCACGGAGCTTAACGATGATGTCATCGGTTTCGACCAGTTCGGCAATTGTTTGAACCTTGATTGTTTGCGCAATGCGGTTAATCGCAATAACCTTTGCTAGATCTTCTTTGTCTTTTAGAATGTTCCAAACTAAGCTGCCATCAATCTTAATAAAATCTACTTTTATTTTTTTTAATAAGTCTAGAGAATCATGGTTGTGCTTAAAACTACATAGAGAAACACGGCATCCAAGCTGTCTAGTTTTTTCAGCAAATCGTAGCGCTTCAGCTGGGTTCGATAGTGCATCAGATTCTTCAATCTCAAAACAGATTGCGTTCGCGGATATTTTGGTTTTTTGTAATCGTTCCTGAACAAATGCGGGAAAATTTGTGTTTTTAATTGTATCTTTAGATACATTAATGCTAAATAATGATTTGGGTGATGCTTTGTGTATGGATAACCATTGCACGGTATGACTAACAACCCAGCAATCAAGTCGTGACATCATCTTGTATTTCTCAACAAAAGGTAAAAATGCACCTGGTGGCATGAGATTGCTTTCTTCCTCGGTCATACGAATTAGGATTTCATGCATTTCACATGGTTCGGTATTCGCCTTTATAGGCATAATTTTCTGACAATAAAGGCTGAATTCGCCGCCCTCAATGGCTCGGACAATACGGCTGGCAGATACACCAGAATTAGTTGCTTGTTTGTCTTGGCTTTTGTTACTTGCAATGGTTGAAGTTCTCGTGTTATCTGTTTTATTAGGTGTATTGTTTTGTAGCGTAGCTACTTTACACTTTTCTGGTGATCGAGGTGTGTACTGTGTATAAAATCCAATTACTTTGCCTTTGCTGTCAAAATGTGGAATGAACTGTTCTGTAAGAACAAAAGACTGGCCTTTTGCGGATTTCTGTAGACGTTCGTTAAATACAATTTCACCAGCTAAAATATCTTTTATACAATTTTTTACACTAGTATAAAACGATCCGCTCGAGAATGTATGTAGAAATTGTCCATCAATTTGATTTGCATTTAACCCAAACCACTTTCGGTATGCATGATTGTGATAGCGGCAACGTTGTTCAACATTAAAATATGCTAGTAAAGTTGGAAAATTCTCGTCAAAGACTTGCAATCTTATTTTGCTTTCGGATGTAGTTTTTTCAGCCCATAGACGGTGCTTGATCTCGTTTGTAAGTCGTTCCTTGCTTGCTATTAATTGCTTCGAAAGAGTATCTATCTGACTGATTGTTTGTGCAATTTGGCTAATCATAACAAAAATTGATATGATTAGAGTGCCCCACAAGCCAACAATCCATTCTGCATCAATGCTGGTAATAAAATGTATGACGATAATTAGCAATACTATTGCCAGAGCTGCTAAACTAGCAGAAATATAGGGTTTTATCGCGTTAAAAAAAACAGGTTTGCGCATGAACTCATCCCTTGATATAGCGAATATGAAAAGTATTTTTAGTAGTTGATACTTGCCATATTCACTAAGACTATAATTAAGCGTAGATTGAGAGGGGTCTTGTCACGCGCCAAAATTTCCATAAGTTTTTACGTGAAAGAGTAAAATTTCTTATAGCGTTTTTATTTAAAGACGTGAGTGTTAATTTATTTATCTCCCCTTTTTGTAATGCAGTAAAGAAAGGATCAAGCCAGTTTTTCTCTAACTGTTTAAATTCTTTTTGCCAACTATATGCATCATTATATTGTGCTTTTTTCCATAAATTATCAAGTACGATCATATGGTTTCCGGGTGTCGCATGTTGTTGCCATGCTCTTGCGTTAAGAGGAAGCTTGGTATGTTTAGTGTCACTTGTAAGTGCAAGCGCACGCGACAGAAAATCATTACTCCATATATGGTGAAAAGTGGATTGGACAGATTCTGGCATAACACCGCCACCCCAGAACCAAACGCTATTTATGGGTAGTTCTTTGCGTGCTAATCTGTCTAGGTTGATTGGGTGTTCGTGGAGCAACATTTGTGTTTCATTAAAAATATTATGCCAAAACTGGCTATCCCTACCTGATGGAAGAAAATCATTAATATTTTTACCAGTAATATGGCTAAGCTCACATGTTTCCATATCTGGGGTTTTTGCAAGGTTTACATACCAGCGGTCATGATTCATTAATAAAAATTCTAAACCCCTACTGACAAAATGCTGGTTTAGACTATCGGCAAGTTGCTTGGATTCCTTTATGGAAATATTGAAAGCATGATTGTCCGCAAGAAGTATGTGGTTTTGCTCTATGCGCAGATGAACAGGGTCTGCACGTAGCCAATAACCCTTGACTTGAGAAATTTTATTTAGAGTCTCAGCGTTAAGTGTGATTGGTGCAATAGGCCAGTTTTGCTGCTTAGTTATGCTAAAAACCTTACAAAACCATTCTTCATATTTTTGTGGAACTTCTGTTTTCATGGAGCTCTTTGCTAATATAGATTCTAGGTTGGAAGTTGGTAGCTCCTGATAGATTTCATGTAATGAAGTGTCGTGCCAAAATAGTGAAGGAATGAATAAGTGAAGATTAATCATAGAAAAAATCCAATTTAATAGAAATAGACGTGTTGTTTCATTTAAGAGTAAATTATGGTGAAATTAAATTTATGGGCTAATATAAATTAGGTTGCTTCAAGTAACAGTAATAAAACCTGCATTTTCTGTAGCGGTAACACGACAGATGCTAATTAGTTAACGTATAATTCGTACAGTGTATGGTCTGGGTAGATGAAGTCATATTTTCCACCTATTTAACCATTATTTAAAGTATTTATATAATCCCTGACCATTGTGAGTAGAAGTCGAGAAATTTTTTGTAATGAATAGCCGCACTTCTTGGAGAACCATAACTGTACTTGTGATCTGGGTTGCAATATTTAGTGTTGCTTATATATTTTTTGATTCTCAACAAAAACCAAAGATCGCAACAGGTAAAGATGGCGGTATGTTTGGTAAGATTGTTATTCCAAGGTCGCTGGATGGGCACTATTATGTAAGAGGTGCTATTAATGGGTATCCTGTTGACTTTATGGTGGACACTGGAGCTAGCGTTGTCTCGGTTAGTGGAAGTTTGGCTAGAAAAGCTAATTTGCCTAGTGGGGTGTCAGCTAACTTCTCGACAGCAGGTGGTGTAGTAATGGGAGAAGTAGTTTCAGGCCTAACCGTTGAGGTAGGTGGAATCATTGTTAACGGTATTAATGTAAGTGTAGGGATTCAAGGAAATGTCGCGCTTTTAGGACAAAATTTCTTGCGTAAAGTTGATGTGCTTCAGTCTAATGACACAATGACATTGCAGCTCAGAGCGCAATAATGATAGTCAGGTTCATGATTTGTTTCTATAAATTTAAATATAATTTAGTTGTAATATTAGTTTGTTAGTGAGAGTTTTGTATGTGTGGAAGTAATTAATAGGTTAAATTGATTTTTAAGTTTTCAAGTATGTGTGATATAGAGTATTGATGTTTTGTCAAAGTGTTTTTATCAGTAAGTGAGCTAATAAACAAAGTTGTGAGTACAAAAAATTTTCTGTCAGCAGGAAAAGCGTATTATTGTGCCATAAACCAATCAATTTGGAGATGCGATGTATCAGCATATAAAAGTACCCGTTGATGGTGAAAAGATTCAAGTTAATGATGATTTTTCCTTGAATGTACCTGACCATCCAATTATTCCATTTATTGAGGGCGATGGAATTGGTGTGGATATTACGCCAGTGATGAAAAAGGTCGTGGATTCGGCCGTTAAAAAGGCTTATGGTGGTCAACGTGAAATTTCATGGATGGAAATTTTTGCAGGTGAAAAATCGACAAAAATTTATGGTGATGATGTCTGGTTACCAGATGAAACGTTGGTGGCGGCGAAAGAGTATGTGGTTTCTATTAAGGGGCCACTGACTACACCTGTCGGTGGGGGTATTCGTTCTATCAATGTCGCACTGCGTCAGCGATTGGATTTATTTGTTTGTTTGCGGCCAGTTCGTTACTTTAAGGGCGTGCCGAGTCCAGTGAAAAGCCCGGAGAAAACGGATATGGTCATTTTCAGAGAAAACTCTGAAGACATCTATGCTGGTATTGAATGGGAAGCTGAGTCGGAGTCTGCAAAGCAGGTGATTGATTTCCTGATAAAGGAAATGGGTGTTACGAATATTCGTTTTCCAAAAACATCGGGTATTGGGATTAAGCCGGTTTCTCAGCAGGGTACTGAACGATTTGTACGTAAAGCAATCCAATATGCGATAGATAATAAACGTACATCAATTACTTTGGTTCATAAAGGCAATATCATGAAATTTACTGAGGGTGCTTTTAAAAGCTGGGGTTATGCAGTAGCGGAAAAAGAGTTTGGTGCTGAATTATTAGATGATGGGCCATGGATGAAGCTATCAGAAGACAGGGGAGGTATTGTTATTAAGGATGTGATTGCTGATGCTTTTTTGCAACAAATTTTATTGCGTCCAGAAGAGTACGATGTGGTGACTACGCTTAATTTAAATGGCGACTATATATCTGATGCGTTAGCGGCACAAGTGGGAGGTATTGGTATTGCGCCAGGTGCTAACTTGAGTAACTCGACAGCAATTTTTGAAGCAACTCACGGGACAGCGCCAAAGTATGCGGGTAAAGATCAGGTGAATCCCGGGTCAATTATATTATCAGCGGAGATGATGTTGCGACACTTGGGTTGGGTAGAGGCGGCTGATTTGATTATTAGTGCAATGGAAAAAACGATACGGGATAAGATTGTTACTTATGATCTTGCGCGTTTAATGGATGGTGCTAAAAAGGTTCCGTGTTCTGTATTTGGTCAGGCATTGATCGACCATATGGATTAACTTTGTGAAAACCTATGTGGCTTACAAATTTACTAAGCAGACTGGACAGCATAGTAAAGACAGAAAATATACCCCTTGTCAGGTTTGCTGCAAGGGGTAATAAATCCTGTGACTACAAACAGTATCAGTAGTCTGACTGCAAATGCCAGACTACTCCAACTTCATGAATCGTTAGGCGGTTTGGATGTTTGAAGCTTGTTTACCTTTTGGGCCTTGTGTGACTTCAAAGCTAACTTTTTGGCCTTCTTTTAGTGTTTTGAATCCAGACATATTTATTGCAGAAAAATGTGCAAATAAATCTTCGCTACCATCATCTGGAGTGATAAATCCAAATCCTTTAGAATCGTTAAACCATTTTACTGTACCTGTTGCCATTTTTGCATCCTATTAAAAACTGGGCCGGAAACCCTAATACTATTTGAATTTCAAGACCGCAAACGGCTGTAACCGGTACTGCAGA
>JAJFJG010000143.1 GCA_021774265.1 Nitrosomonas sp. | reverse complement strand
GGCCGATACTGTTGAAAAACTCTGTTTTCGTTGTTGTTCGAAAAATATCAACCTACTTCATTAGGTTGGAGGAGTCCATACTTTGGGTCGTAAGCTGCTATTCGCTTGCTGGTAAAACACCATTCTCAATGGTTGATTCATTTGGAGCAAGAAAAAGAAAGTGATTGTATTCCGTCAGCACAAATCAGGTACAAAATGTCTGATTTGATAGCCTGGAAAGAAAGAAAAGAGTGTCTCAGTGATGGTCGCCAAACCATTTCAATGTAACCCCGGCGTAACCCCGAAAACAAAAATGGCTTGCGGGTTAATTGCAAGCCATTGATTTTATGGTGCCGACACCAAGAGTCGAACTCGGGACCTTCTGATTACAAATCAGCTGCTCTACCAACTGAGCTATGCCGGCTATTTGTCTTAATTAACACAAAAGAAATCACATCAATAAACTCTTGTTGATAATTGACTATTTTAAACTATTTATTTAATTATATGAAGATGAGATTTAGTTTTCGCTGGCTTTTTTTTGACTGACATAGTGGAGCTTGATTCCTTTGCATCATTTGCTTCGTGACTAGCATCTACATTGACTTCATTTGATTCATTGCTACCATCTTTTTTAGCTTCACTTGCTATTGCAAATGATAATCCTTGGTTAATTTCTTTAGCATAAATACCCTTAACCGTATTTACGGGTATTTGTATATTCCTTGAGCTACCATTAAATCGTGCTTTAAAAACTATAACATCATTACCAATTTCCAAATTGTTTGCTGCAGTATGGCTTATATTAAGTGTTATCTCTCCATCATTAATATATTCTACTGGAACTTGAGTTTCAGCATTTACCTTGACGACCACATACGGGCTAAAACCACTATCAATACACCATTCATATATAGCACGAATCAGGTAAGGCTTTGTAGAGGTTACTTTCATTTGCGCATCATTTTTTCTGAGGCTGATAATGCGTCAATAAAAAGCGGCCTACTAAATAAACGTTCCGAATATTTTAATAAAGGTGCCGCCTTCTTTGGCAAGCTAATTCCATAGTGCTCTAGACGCCATAATAATGGCACAATAGCAACATCTAACATGGAATAGTCATCACCCAAAATATACTTTTGCTTCTCAAATATCGGTGTAATGACAGTTAAATTGTCTGAAATAACAGCACGTGCCTTATCCGCCACTTTTTGATCTTTACTTTCAACATCTCCAATATGGCAAAATAGTTCCTGCTCAAATCGATATAAAAATAATCTTGCACGTGCCCGCATCACTGGATCTGCTGGCATAAGCTGTGGATGCGGAAAACGGTCGTCAATATACTCATTGATAATATGGGACTCGTATAATACGAGATCACGCTCTACCAAGATAGGCGCACGACCATACGGGCTCATGACAGCTATATCCTCAGGCTTATTATTTGGATCGACATCAATCACTTGAAAATCCATGTCTTTTTCATGCAGCACAATCCTACAACGATGACTGAATGGGCAGGTGACTGTTGAATACAATGTCATCATGATTTATTACTTTGAAACATAAGCTTTGTAAATTTCAATAAAAAAATATTTTGCGCTATCAATGAATATCTCTCCAATATTCGCGCTTCAACGCATATGTTAATCCTAGCATTCCGAACAAGAATATCATCACAAAAAACCCGATACGCTTACGATCATTAGCTGCAGGCTCACCAAGATATACAAGATAGTTTACCAAGTCTGCAACATAGTCATCAAACTCAGAAGGTGACATTGTACCCGGTGTTTCAAGATGCAATGTATATATATCGTCATCAGCTTCCAGAATCTGACTACCTTGCATCTTATACAAAACATGAGGCATGGCTGCCCTATCAAACACGAGGTTATTCCATCCACTCACAGTTGTATCGTCTCTATAAAATGCACGAAGGTAAGTATAAAGCCAATCTGCACCATGTGAGCGTGCAATCACTGATAAGTCTGGCGGCGTTACTCCAAACCAGCCTTCTCCTTCTTTCTCTCTCATTGCTGTAAGCATAAGATCACCCGCTTTCTGCCCGGTATAAACTAGCTGCTCAAGCACGGCCTTTTCATCGAGACCAATATCGCGATGGCGATTATAGCGCATAAAACTAGCACCATGGCATGTCAAGCAATAATTAGCAAATGTTATCGCACCTCTTTGCAAAGATGCATTATCAGCTGTATCAATAGGTGCTTTATTAAGCGGTATTCTTGGCTCTGCCGCAAACAAAGCAACAGGAACCATACATAGCAAGAATAATAATATTTTAAATTTCATCATTTTTCACTCTTTCACTCTTGTTGGCTCAGGTTTTGTTTTATCTATCTTGCTATACCAAGGCATAAGCAGGAAGAATGCGAAATAAATAACGGTAAATATTTGCGCTAATACTGTATATAACGGTGTAGGTGACTTCATACCCAACCAACCAAGTACAAAAAAGCTCAGGACAAACATGCCTAAAGCAAATTTAAATATTGGTCCTTTGTAGCGAATAGACTTTACCTTACTTTTATCTAACCATGGCAAGAAAGCAAATATAACTACAGAAGCTGCCATTAATATAACACCCCATAATTTCGCATCTATCCAAAGAAAATTAACCGTTACCGCACGCAACATTGAGTAGTACGGCGTGAAATACCATACTGGCGCAATATGATCTGGTGTCTGTAATTGATTAGCCGGTATAAAGTTGTTGTGCTCTAGGAAATATCCACCAAACTCTGGCGCGAAGAAAATAATAGCGCAGAATACAATCAAAAATCCAATCACACCAAAGATGTCTTTAACAGAATAATATGGGTGAAATGGAATACCATCGACTGGAATATTTGTCTGTGGGTCGCGGTTCTTTTTGATTTCTATGCCGTCTGGATTATTTGATCCAACTTCATGCAGCGCTAGTATATGCACAAAAACTAATGTTACTAACAATATGGGCAGCGTTACAACATGATAAGCAAAGAATCGATTAAGTGCTGCATCAGAAAGTGTGAAATCACCTAACAGCCATTGTGACAACGTGTCACCTATTAATGGAATTGCACCAAACATGCTAATAATTACTTGCGCACCCCAGTATGACATTTGACCCCATGGCAAAATATAACCCGTAAAAGCCAGGCTCATGAGTATAAAAAATATACCCATGCCTACCAACCATAGCAATTCTCTTGGTTTTTGATACGAGCCATACAGCATGCCACGGAACATGTGCAAATAAACAACGACAAAAAACATGGAGGCGCCAGTTGAATGCATATAGCGAATCAACCAGCCATAGTCTACATCTCGCATGATATATTCCACTGATGCGAACGCCATGCTCGCATCAGGCTTATAATTCATGGTGAGAAAAATTCCAGTTATTATCTGATTAACCAACACCAGCATGGCCAGCGAGCCAAAGTAGTACCAAAAGTTAAAGTTTTTAGGCGCATAATACTCAGTGAGATGCGCCTTCCAATTTGAAGTCAATGGAAAACGTTTGTCTATCCATTCAATGATTGCGTTTTTACTCATTTATGCAGATTCCTTACTTTCTTCAGAACCAATTAAAATACGACTGTCGCTCAAATATAAGTGAGGTGGCACAACCAGATTAGTTGGAGCCGGTAAATTTTTGTAAACACGACCAGCCAAATCAAATTTTGAACCATGACAAGGGCAAAAGAATCCACCCAACCAACCTGCGCCAAGGTCTTCAGGCGCAATATCTTTTCGGTATACTGGAGAACATCCCAGATGTGTACAAAGCCCTATTACTACTAAAATTTCCGGTTTTATTGAACGCGTTCGATTTTTAGCATAGTCCGGCTGCTGTTTTTTTTCTGAATTAGGATCGGCCAACTGACCCTCAAGTGTTTCCAGTGTTTCCAGCATTTCAGGCGTGCGCTTCAAAATCCAGACAACTCTTCCACGCCATTCCACCATCAAAAGCAACCCTTCTTCCAGTCTACTGATATCCACTTCAACTGGCGCACCTGCCGCTTTAGCCCTCTCGCTTGGCATCATGCTCAACATAAAAGGCGTTGCAACAGCAACACCAGCAACTCCACCCGCCACAGAAGTTGCAGCAACTAAAAAGCGTCGTCGACTATTCATTTCTTCTTCAATTTTAAAGCTACCAGTATCTGCCATATCTTTACAGTTCCGTCTAATTTATTTTGTGCAAGACTTTGATTTTAATAGTTATTTACATTTATCGCAACAGTATGACGCCATTAAGTTATGCGCAATTATTGTAAAATCGAGGCATTATACCATAACCCTTGAATCGGCAAGGAGATTCTAATAACTATTTGCCATCAACCTTGCAAAAAAAAACCATCCGCTAATTAACATAGACGCATGGTTTCTATCTTTTCACACGGCATTATTTTATCTTGCCGTGACAATTTTTATATTTCTTACCTGACCCACACGGACACGGACTATTTCTCCCGACCTTATCATTCTGACGCACGAATGGTTGGATTTTTTCTTCTTTATCAGCTTCGTCAGACGCTTGATCGGACTTTTCACCTAATGCGCCACCATAACTAGGGTGTTGATACTGCACATTCTCCGGCGCATGCAATGCTTCAGCTACAGCCTCCACCTGCTGCTCATCTTTAATCTTTACCGTCATCAGCACTCGCGTGACTTCGATTTTAATCTGCTCAAGCATATTCGTAAATAACTCGAAAGATTCACGTTTATACTCTTGCTTTGGATTTTTCTGTGCATAACCACGCAGATGAATACCTTGCCGCAGATGATCAAGCGCCGCCAGGTGCTCACGCCAATGAGAATCAAGGCTCTGTAACATAACAGCACGCTCATACTGACTCATAATCTCCACACCTACTTGTTCAACCTTATCTTGATAATGCTTGTTTGCAATATCAAGGATACGTTCTTGCAAGTTCTCCTCATGTAAGTCAGGATCTTTTTCCAGCCATTCTCGTATTGGCAAATGTAGCTGCAGCTCATTAACTAGGTTTTTCTCCAACCCCGGGATATCCCATTGTTCCTCTACACTTTCTGGTGGAATATGAGTGGCAAATAAGTTTGTAACTACGCTCTCACGAACAGCAGAAATCGTGTCTGAAATGTCTTGAGTTGATTCTAGTAGCTCATTACGTTGCTCATAAATGACATTACGCTGATCATTTGCGACATCATCAAAATCAAGTAATTGTTTGCGCATATCAAAATTACGGGCTTCGACTTTACGCTGTGCATTCTCAATTGCCCGCGTCACCCATGGGTGCTCAATCGCCTCGCCTTCTGGCATTTTCAGCCGCGTCATAATGTTCGCCACGCGATCAGATGCAAAAATACGCAGTAAAGGATCTTCAAGTGACAGATAAAAACTACTAGAACCTGCATCACCTTGTCGACCTGAACGACCGCGCAATTGATTGTCAACTCTACGTGACTCATGACGTTCTGTGCCGATAATATGTAAGCCGCCTTTACTCAACACTTCATCGTGAAGAGCTTGCCACTCTTTCGTCAGTCCAGCTATTCTCGTTTCTTTAGCTTCCTCACTCAACTCCTCATTCTGACGGACTTTATTAATTTCCGGCTCCGGGTTTCCACCAAGCACGATATCGGTACCACGACCCGCCATATTCGTCGCAATAGTAATCATCTTAGGACGCCCCGCTTGAACAATAATATTAGCCTCACTCGCATGCTGCTTAGCATTCAATACTTGATGAGGTAATTTTTTCTTATCTAACAACTTAGACAGTAATTCATTATTCTCAATTGAGGTTGTTCCAATCAATACAGGCTGACCACGTTCATAGCAATCTTTAGCTTCTTCTGCAATTGCCAAGTATTTCTCTTGCATGGTACGAAAAACTTGATCCATGCCATCCTTGCGCACCATTGGTCGATGTGTTGGCACAACAACGGTTTCTAATCCGTATATTTGTTGAAATTCAGCGGCTTCGGTATCGGCTGTACCTGTCATGCCGGCTAATTTCTGATACATGCGAAAATAATTCTGAAAAGTAATGGAAGCAAGCGTTTGATTCTCTTTTTGAATCTCAACACCCTCTTTGGCCTCTACCGCTTGATGCAATCCATCAGACCAACGTCTACCCGCCATGAGTCTGCCGGTAAACTCATCCACAATAACAACCTCACCATCCTGAACCACATAATGCTGATCACGAAGATAAAGATGATGTGCGCGCAAACCTGCATTCAGGTGATGAATTAAATTAATATTGGCGGGATCATAAAGACTGGAACCTTCCTCAAGAAAACCAGCTTTTAATAATAATTCTTCAGCATGTTCAAAGCCTTCTTCGCTCAGCAGAACCTGATGTCCTTTTTCATCGACACTAAAATCGCCTGGCTCGTCTTCAGTTTCTTGGCGTACAAGTTTAGGGATAAGCGTATTCATTCGCACATAGATTTCCGAATCGCCTTCCGCCTGACCAGAAATTATCAATGGTGTGCGGGCTTCATCAATCAAAATTGAATCGACCTCATCAACGATACCAAAGTTTAGCTCACGCTGAACACGCTCAGCTGGATGTGTCACCATATTGTCACGTAAATAATCAAAGCCGTATTCATTATTGGTGCCGTAGGTGATATCAGCTGCATAAGCTGCCTGCTTTTCAGCGTGAGGCATTTGTGAATAAACCACGCCAACGCTAACACCAAGAAATTGATAAATCTTTCCCATCCAAGCGGCATCACGTTTAGCTAAATAATCATTTACCGTAACCAAATGGACACCCCTACCCTCTAACGCATTAAGGTAGGCTGGCAATGTTGCCATCAGCGTCTTACCTTCACCTGTCCGCATTTCAGAAATCTTTCCTTCATGCAACACCATGCCACCAATTAGCTGCACGTCAAAATGACGCATTTCGAGTATACGCTTACCTGCTTCACGCACGACAGCAAATGCCTCCGGCAATAATGCATCTAACATTTCCCCGTCAGTAATACGCTGCTTAAATTCATCAGTTTTAGCGCGCAATTCATCATTCGACAGTGCTTCAGTCGTCGGCTCTAGAGCGTTAATAGTATCTACAACTTTAGAATATTGCTTAACTATTCGATCATTACGACTACCAAAAACTTTTTTAAGTAGATTATTAAACATGAAATCTCGGAAAAAATTCTATTTTTAAAAAGCCATAAATTAATCCTGCGCCTATTGGATTATTAAATTTATTGGCATTCCTTTATTAGTCAAAAAAATAAAGGGTAAGGTCTTAACCTTACCCCACAGTTATTCTTATATTGTTAAAATTAATTTAACCCCGTTAACTCGGTTTCTTTAAATACCGAGATGGGTTTTGTGGGACATTTTTATGTCTGATCTCAAAATGCAGATGCGGTCCCGTGGAACGACCCGTGCTTCCCACTTCTGCAATTTTTTGACCGCTTGATACAATTTGCCCCAAATTAACTAGGCGTCTAGATGCATGAGCATACCTACTAACAAGCTCATCCCCATGGTCAATTTCAACCATGTTACCATACTCAGGATGACGAGCGGAGTAGATCACTACCCCACCTGCTGCCGCTTTTATTGGTGTACCTGTTTTGGCGGCAAAATCAACCCCTTCATGAAAAACACGTCTCCCCGAAAAAGGATCTATACGATACCCGAAACCTGATGAGTACCACCCAGTATCTATTGGCATTTTAGAGGGGTGCACCCGTTTTGTTAATCTATCCTGACGCAACAATGATTCCAGCACACCAAATTTATCCTCTCTATCATCAATCACATAAGATAATTCATTCAATTTTTGTTGAAACTCATCAACTGGAAGCGTTGGAGAAGATAATGCGGGTAAGGCACCACCTTGGCCCGGTATTTTATCAAACAAAAACTCTTTTGTTTTAACGCCAGAAGATTTTGCCAACCGCTCACCTAAAGCATCAAGTCTCATTAATTGAGCTTGCATTTGCCCTAACTTAATTGCCATAACATCTAAATTATCATGTAAATGAGCATGGGCATCAGACTCTTCTTGTTGAGAACTTATAACAAACAAGTGGGAAATCTGTTCATGAATCTTATCTCCATAACGCAATGATAGATAATTCAACCCCATTGCTAATATAATAGAGATAATGAGAAGTATACTTGCGACCAAAACAAGATGTGTATTTGTTAACACAATATTTTTTGCTCGCTCTGAATTATTCGAAATAAGGATTATATTCATAATTTTTTCTATCTATATCGATGACTATTCCAACACGTAAAATAGGCTTCTACTTGAATTCTCTGACCGAGACACCCGGAGAGAATTCTTTATCTCACCAAATTAATAAATTGAATGAGGTTCAACAGTTATTTTCTATCATTATCCCAGTACAGTTAATTCAACACTGCACTCTGGGCTTACCCTCTGATGAAAGGCTTATTATATTCGCTGAGAACAGTGCTGTCGCATCAAGACTCAAGCAGCTTTCCCCCTCAATATTACGCAAGGCGCATAAATTCGGCTTAGGGGTTACTTCAATTCAAATTGCTGTGCAAGCTTATCACCATGCCCATAAAGCGAGCAAACCACAAACAAAAAAAAGACAATTAAGCCAAAGTGGCAAAGAAAATCTAAGCCAACTAGCAACCTCTTTACCTACGTCTGATCTAAAATTAGCTATCGAATCATTAATAAAGAATGGCTAACAGTCAACAACTGTCAACACTTCGCAGCCTATTGATCCATAGTACAATCTATTTTAACATTGATCTATCATAAAAAACGCTCAATAAAATCTTGAAGTAATCAATGTAATATCGACGATTTGCCATACAATCTCGATGCTTTCCATACATCACTCGAATCCTTATTTTACATTTCAAGACTCTGCATTGATCCGTATACAGCTTAGCTATTAATAATAATTTTTCAAATTTGAGAATATACTCTCTCTACTTCTAATACCAGACTATATTCAAGCAATACTTTACCAAAAGTCAAACGTGTGGAGGAATACCAAAAAAAGTAGTTCTATACAAGGCAATTCATCTTGGATAGCAACTGCATTTTTATAATTTTTAATAGCCACTTTTAGACTTACTTCTAGCTGCGCTATCTCACCTTACACCAAATCATCAGAAATATTCAGCAGTATGAATGCAGATAGCGCGTGTGTCTAAACCCGTGACGCCTGAAGTAGTCGCAGCAGCACTAATTTTTCATATTCTCCCCTTGCAACAGCTATACCACCCTTTCTAGTAGAAGCCGTTGCGCGAACATAGCGCCAAATAGCATTTGAAAAGGTTAAATTATTTGGTGGATCTCGTGGTTGAGGCTCCTCAAGAACGTTACCCCAATAGTCGAATTTGGTTAGCACCAGTATTGGAGTCGTTTTAAAAGATTCGGTTATTTTATTATGTTAGACTGAGCGATTTCAATAGCAATTTGACTACGTCCATATAAAATGAATATTGTGGAGATAATAAGCTGCAGAATAAGATGCTTCTACCGCATGAATATATAGATGAATCGTCAACGAGTGTTCTAAGGAATTCTCAAGAACCTTTTCTAAAATAACAATACCTTTTGCAGTTAATGGCTTAGCATCTCTTCATTCAACCAATAATCCCAAGGTATTATGGTCATCAATTAACCAGCAAAAAATGCTGCGGCGTCATCGTATTCAGGATACTTTTGATTAAGCTCATGCATTGTCATCTATGAGGATAGGCTCAATATCTCTCAAGATGCTATAGCATCACCGTTAATAGCGTCTTCAAGCGCATCAATATGATCATGCTCTTTTTGAGTCACCTACGCTTCATGTTCAACAGGCCTTTTGTCATAACATAATTGTATGCGCGTCTCATCATTCATCACTACTATACTATCACTGGTTACATTAATTTTCGGCCTCAAAGACAACGCTTCATCCTAGAAACACATTGCGCAGTTTTGAACAATCTGTTGTGCCGCACTAATGAACACACGGCTTCTGCGTAATTAAACACAAAACTCATGATCAAGTCCTGATTGACATAACGCTGGGCGGCTAGACTATTAATCGTAACAGAATGATGGTGATTTCCCATATCATTTAATAGTGGCGCGTCTGCATGTAACACTTTATCATCTATATATTCAGCCTTTTTAGGCGCATTAGATATTTGTTGTTTTGAGGACGCCAGCACAATAAACATCACAAGAATATATAAAGAGACAAAAAGGCTCGCATTGGGCTCATCTCTCACCTCATACAAATAATTAACAATTATAATAAACCATAAAATATCAATATATTCTGAACACGGCATTATCCAGATTTCATGTTAAATAAGTAACTCGTATATAATTACCTTTTATGAATGTATTTATTCCATGCACATTCAAAATTTTCCATTTATTTATTTCAAAATACGCCACATATAGTTATATTCGTAATGAAAGTTAAATCACCGCACCCCCAATCATCTAGATTTACTCTTATGGTTTTTATCAGCATAGCCTCATGAATGTTTTTTACGAAGAATCAGGCGCCTTTAAAGTTGGCGCGATACTGGCAGACAACACAACATCTCTACAAATTGAAGCTTCTCACGGAAAACGTTCCAAAATAAAAGCCTCATCGGTATTGCTGCGCTTTGACACGCCACCACTATTAGAGTTTATGGAACAGGTTCAGCAAATTGCAAGTGAATTTGATCCAAACTTTCTTTGGGAGTGCTGTCCGACTGGTACCGAATTTTCCGGCAACACCCTAGCCGCAGATTATTTTGGCCATTCACCCAAGCCAGTTGAAGCTGCAGCTGTATTAACATTGCTCCATGGCTCACCCATGCATTTTTATAAAAAAGGCAAGGGAAGTTACAAAGCTGCTCCGCCTGAATCGCTAAAGGCCGCACTAGCCAGCCAGGAGAGAAAACGTGTTCAAGCAGAATTACAGGCGCGTTATGTTGAACACCTATGTGCATTTAAATTACCGGAAGAATTTAAGCCGTCACTCTCTGATCTGTTGTACAACCCAGACAAAGGCTCTGTCGAATGGAAAGCCGTCGATGTTGCCTGCTCCAGAACCAAATTGAGTTTTCTGAAAGTACTCGAAAACTGCGGCGCAATTCCCTCATCACATGATTTTCATTTCAATCAGTTTTTGTATGAGAACTTTCCTGGCGGCACTGGGTTTAGTGATCTTGACTCAGCCATCGACACAAATGATGCCCACGATTTACCCGTTGCAGATGTCTCCGCATTCAGCATAGACGACGCCTCAACAACAGAAATTGATGATGCATTTTCAGTTACACCACTAAAATTTGGCAGCTTCCGAGTAGGCATTCATATTGCCGCACCAGCCTTAGGAATCACAGCGAACTCAGCATTAGATCAAGTAGCTGTTGAACGCCTATCAACCGTATATCTACCAGGCAATAAAATCACAATGTTGCCAGAGATTGTAATTAATCACTACACACTAAAAGAAGATCGATCATGCCCAACGCTTTCGTTATATCTTGATATTGCGGATGATTTCACGATAACTGCATCAGAAAGTCGTATTGAAAAAATTAATATCGTTGCAAATTTGCGGCATGACGCATTAGAAAAAGATTTTAACGAAACAACGTTAAGAGAAAACAAGCTAGATTATCCTTTTGCCAAAGAATTACAGACATTATGGAATTTTGCCTCCAAACTAGAGGAAATTCGTGGAAAAGCAAACGACACCAATAACGATAGAGTAGATTACAGCTTCGATATACAAGATGATCGTGTCACTATCAGTGAGCGTCGTCGAGGATCAC
The DNA here is from genome assembly GCA_021774265.1 of Nitrosomonas sp. Taxonomy (GTDB): domain Bacteria; phylum Pseudomonadota; class Gammaproteobacteria; order Burkholderiales; family Nitrosomonadaceae; genus Nitrosomonas. The sequence continues at coordinate 32,536 of JAJFJG010000143.1, read as the reverse complement.
CCATTGACAAGCTCGTCTCCGAATTAATGATCTACGTTAATACCGAATGGGGTAAGCAATTAGCCGACGCGAATATTGCGGGCATTTACCGCAGTCAAGGTAACGGTAAAGTTAAAATGAGCACATCTCCTTCTCCTCACCAAGGTCTGGGTGTTTCCCAATACGCATGGAGTAGTTCACCCATGCGCCGCTATGTTGACTTGCTTAATCAACGCCAATTAATTGCCATGTTACGCAATGAAACACCACCTCATACCAAAGAAAGCGATAACCTTTTAATCCCCATGCGGGACTTTGATGTAGCCTATAGTACATATAATGATTTTCAGCGGTCAATGGAACGCTATTGGTGCTTACGCTGGTTGCTACAAGAAGGTGTTTCTACCATAGGCGCACAAGTTATTAAGGAAAATCTTGTACGGTTCGAGCGCATCCCCTATATTATGCGAGTTCTATCGCTGCCTGAAACCTCACCAGGAACCTATGTTGAGCTTGAAATATCGCAAATTGATTTGCTCGAACGAAACTTAAACGCAAGATTTTTACATAAACAGGGATCATAAAATAGCTGAGTTAACCACTAGGTATATGACAAGTAATTCGTTGTTGCCTACAATACATATTACAGATTTTACATTAAGGTTTTAATCCGTTGACTGCCACTTTAAACATACAGAAACCCTGGCTTTCCACTATACACCACCCTCAAGACCGTTTGTATGTGGCGATATTTATTTCGCTAGTAATTCATGCCATTATTTTACTGGGCGTTAACTTTAAAACGCCAGCGTCTGACTTTGATAAAATCGCCACATCGTTAGATGTTGTTCTGGTTAACAATAAAACCCTTTCCAAGCCAACCGATACCAATATACTTGCCCAAGACAATTTAGATGGTGGTGGTAACACGGATAATGACCGTCGCGCAATGACACCCTTCCCCGTTTTACCTAAAAGCAAGCCATCCATTGATAATCTTTCGGCCCAACAAAAAGTAGCCGCACTTGAACGTGAAGCCAAGCGGTTATTAACGGCTACAGAGAGCGCGCAAGAGATTAACCAAACCAACACTCTAGAGGAACAAACAGAAAAAAAACCGATCACCAGCAACACCTCTGAATTAGTTCAGCGCAGTCTTGACATTGCACGTCTAAAAGCACAAATCGCTAAAGATCATAGTTCCTATCAAAAACGCCCCAAAAGACGGTTTGTGGGTGCACGTACAAAAGAATATCGCTTTGCACGCTATGTGGAGGATTGGCGTCTAAAAGTTGAACGCATTGGCAATCTCAATTATCCCGAAGAAGCCAGAAGGGGAAAACTCTACGGCAATTTGCAACTCACAGTTGGCATTCGAGCCGATGGCAGCCTAGAATCCATCGGCATTAACCGTTCATCAGGCGAAAAAGTACTTGATGAAGCCGCCATACGTATTGTCAGGCTCTCTGGACGAAATGGTTTTGCGCCCTTCCCACCGGAAATCAGGCGTGATACTGATATCTTACACATTACCCGCACTTGGGCATTTGCTCGCTCAGACAAACTGATTAGCCAATAAATAATCCTTCCCCACTATTCATTGATTGATATTAAAATTAATTATGCCTGACTTATACGCCGTCATTGGCAACCCAATATCCCACAGCAAGTCACCTATTATCCACACTGAGTTTGCTCTCCAAACAAAACAGAACATGCAATATAGCGCGCTAATTGCGCCATTAGACGACTTTGTTGAGACGGTAAAAACATTTCGCGAACAGGGCGGCAAAGGCATGAACATCACAGTCCCATTTAAACTAGAAGCTTTCGAGCTATCGACTCAATTGACTGAACGCGCAAAACAGGCACAAGCTGTGAACACACTCAAATTTGATGGCGATCAATTGCTGGGTGACAATACAGATGGCACAGGCCTAGCACGTGATATCACGATTAACTTGAACACAACCATCGCCGCAAAACGTATCTTACTCATGGGTGCAGGCGGCGCAGCCCGTGGTGTCATATTGCCACTACTAGAACACCAACCTATCGTGCTCGCAATTGCCAATCGTACAGTGAAAAAAGCGCAAGATTTAAAGCAGCAATTTGATGGTTACGGTCACCTCAAGGCCGGCAATTATGCTGATTTTGTGGACGGTGATTTTGACATTATTATTAACGCCACATCAGCCAGCTTAGATGACGAACTACCTCAGTTACCAGCGGGTCTATTTAATAATAACTCACTCGCCTATGACATGATGTACAGTAACGAACCCACTCGCTTCTTAATATTTGCCAAACAACAAGGCGTGAAACACTTGGCTGACGGCGTCGGAATGCTGGTTGAACAAGCTGCTGAATCCTTTTTTCTATGGCGTGGCATAAGACCTAACACCAAAAACATCATTCATCTACTAAATCAAACGAAATAACATTCCCTGTAAAATATTTCGACAAACATAATCTATGGGGAAATTTATCAAGCGCTGGTGCTGGCGATTTATTTTTATTTGTATCTATGGGCTGTTCATCTACCAATTATGGCTCTTCAGCCATGTCCTATACTGGAATCAACACAACCCAACAACCAGCACTTTTATGCAACACCAACTAGACAGCCTTAAAGAGAAAGAACCTCAGGCAAGATTACACCACCAATGGGTCTCTTACGAGCATATCTCCATTGATATAAAACGAGCAATGATTGCATCTGAAGACGGCAAGTTTATGCAACATAACGGTTTTGATTACGGCGCACTCCAGAGCGCATTTGAAAGGAACCTAAAAGAAAATAAATTTTCTGTAGGTGGCTCTACTATTAGTCAACAACTCGCCAAGAACCTGTTCCTATCCCACGAGAAAACACTGTGGCGCAAGGCACAGGAAGCTGCCCTTACCCTTATGCTTGAGCAAGTGATGTCTAAACGCCGAATACTAGAAATCTATTTAAATATGATTGAATGGGGTAACGGTGTTTTTGGCATAGAAGCTGCCGCTCATCATTACTATGGCGTTTCCGCTGCAGTACTGACTTCAAAGCAGGCCGCCTATCTCGCCTCAATGGTTACCAACCCCCGTTATTATGATGAGAATCGTGCTTCACCTCATTTATTGAAAAAAAGTAAAATTATTCTTAAACGTATACCTTCAGCAAAAATTCCGTGATATAACACCTAGTCAAAATTTTCACCGTTTATTTAGATAAAAAACGTTAATTTCTTCTTGAACTAAAATTTGAAGCTAAAATCTGTTATGTGCTTCAGCAGTAGATCGACGATTTTTCAATCTAAAATAGATGTCAAAGCCGTGTATTTTAGTATCTACCAGCTCATCAAATTAACGTAGCCTTACAAGAAGAATTTTTTCACGAAATAACAACCCTATTTTGCTACCGGATGATCTGCCATGACAAAGAAGAAAAATCATAATGAGAATGAGGATCTGCAGGTTCTTTTACAACGTGCATTTTATTTATTAAATAGATACAAACTGGTAGAAGGATTTGTTAATTTACAAGAAGATTCCGGTCAAACATTAGCAGATTCATCAGTACAAAAAAGAAATCTGGATGAACTTCAGCATTTTATAGACGACCTCCATCCTGCTGACATCGCTGATATTCTTGAGGCATTGCCGTTAGAAGACCGCCTCATTATTTGGAATTTAGTGAAAACCGAGCTTGATGGTGAGGTGCTATTAGAAGCATCTGATGCGGTACGAGAAACACTAATTACCGGCATGGCCAGAAATGAGCTACTCGCGGCAACAGAACAACTTGATGCCGATGAGATTGCCGACCTAGCACCCGATTTACCTCGCGAAGTCATCGATGATGTGTTTCGGTCATTACCCACCGGCGAACGCGAGAAACTGCGTGAAGCTATGTCCTACCCAGAGGACGCGGTGGGCGCATTAATGGACTTTGATTTCATCACCATCCGCGAAAATGTCCGGTTAGAAGTAGTATTGCGTTACTTACGACGCTTGGATGAACTACCCGATCACACAGATCAATTGTTTGTTATAGACCAAAACAAACATCTCAAAGGCGTTTTACTCGTCAGCAAATTATTGGTAAGTGACCCTAACACCAAGGTTTCAGAAGTTATGACTAAAGAGATGGTAACACTTCATTCTGATGACAATGCACAGCAAGTGGCCTCTGCTTTTGAGCGTTACGACTTGATTTCCACGTCAATAGTTGATAACAATGGCAAGCTACAGGGGCGTGTGACCGTCAATACGGTGATCGATTTCATTCGTGACAAAGCTGACGATAAAGAACGAAATTTAGCGGGTTTAAGTGAAGAAGAAGATTTATTCGCGCCGGTTTTAAAAAGTGTAAAAAACCGCTGGGTGTGGCTAGCGATTAATCTGGTGACTGCATTTATCGCGTCACGCGTAATTGGCTTGTTCGAAAATTCTATTGAACAATTGGTCGCCCTCGCCGCCCTCATGCCAATTATTGCAGGGATTGGCGGCAATTCAGGCAACCAAACTATCACCATGATTGTGCGCGCACTGGCACTCGGACAAATCAACACCGGCAGCGCGAAAAAACTTATTTTAAAAGAAATCGGTGTCAGTGTAATCAATGGCATCATCTGGGGAGCTGTGGTTGGATTATTTACCTTCGTAATTTACCAAAATGCTTCACTTGGCTTGATTATGATGCTTGCAATGGCATTGAACCTGCTGCTGGCCGCATTATTAGGCGTACTCATCCCACTCACTTTACGTAAATTTGGGCGTGACCCTGCGCTTGGCTCCAGCGTCATGATTACGGCGGTTACCGATAGTGGCGGGTTCTTTATATTTCTTGGGCTCGCAACCATTTTCTTATTGTAACCAACTGTCAATTTTCAGCTAAGTAGAAGAAATTAAGACTGACTATTCTTTCTCGGAAAAACCGCTAAATAACTTTTATATATGAGGTGGGGCAACAGCAGATATAAGGGCATCCGTATCCAATGACTACGCAAGTACAATAAAGTACGAGCAACACGGTCACGCTTAGATGGATTATCTGGGTGTAATGGAAATAAGGCCACTGGAACCAGCTTGCTCATAACCCAAAGTACAATTGTACTTGGCTTATTATTTAAATTACTTGCAACGATATCGGGCACTGGTGTCTTAAACATAAGCACAGAAAAATGTAGCGCATAAAACAATGGCCGCCCTAAACTGAATTGATTGGCACGTTCAATGAGATTTTCCCAAAAACATGCTTCTTTCTCGCTGAAGAAAACAAGCAAATCATGACAATCAAGTAAGTCTCTAAGATCACCCGCAAGCTCATTATTCTGAAAGAGATTAACCGCACAATGCAGCACCATATCGACGGAGCTTAGTATTTTATAACTAGTTCCTTCAGCTAAAACAGCGGCCTCAAAAAACAAACCAGAATTTACTTTAATCCCACTGCTAGGCTGTGTAATCGTGTGGTGAACATCAACTTCGATTTCTCTCTCAACATGCGTGAGCGGCGGTATTTCATGACTCCAAACGCGATAATAATGCTCGTCATAAGCGGAAAGTTTTTGGCATACCCAACCCCGTTGATTCAGTTCCAACTCAACAGATACCAAAACATCTTTGGGTACCATAATGTCCAAATCAACATAAGTCCTCCCTGCTGATTCAGGTAGTCCAACTAATGAATAAGCAACCCCCTTCAACGCAATAACGGGTATATCCATAGACTGCAATGCCCAAGTAATCCGGTTTAATTCCCAATGCGTTAATTGTTGCATTCTCTTCGCCTGGATAAGACTTGAACGTAATATATTTGCAGCCCGTACGGGAATTTTCTTAAGAAAATCTCTTTTGTTAAGCTCTGTTGCCAGACGACCGAGTAATTTTACTTTTCTAGCTAACCTTAACAACAATTCCCAATCAGCAATACTGTAATCAATCAGGCAATCTGGGTTAGTCAATGCGTCCAATAACAACTTGTAATGGCCTTGTGTATACACCATCAGTCAGTCAAATCATTCATGGCACTAATTACATCGTCAAAATCAGAATAAACCAGTTTGTAGCAAGAACAAGTTCTAATTAGATGCGTAACCGCCTGAAAACCTACCTCACCTAATACTTCATAATTAAATGAATTACTTGCTAATAACAAAAAAGCCTCAGAATCAGGCAGTGGCTCCAAACTTAGAGAAGAACCCGCAACCCATTTTGGGAATATAATCCATTTTGCTTTGGCGGTTTCTTCTGAACGCATAAAACTTTCTTTCGGTGGACGGACATGCGCAATTGTACCCTTCAATGTCTTAGGTATTTCATGCCCAAGTATGGCTTCTGGCAAATAATCTCTAATAACCTGAATCGATTCATTCTTAAGCGGCATCAATCTGGGTATAGGAAAAAAGTCGCCGTTATCGGGATCCATCAGTCCAAACTCATCAGAAAAAAGACGATATCCACGGTATATTAAAGCTGTACAGAGTGTCGTCTTGCCACTTCCAGGCCAGGCTGGAAACAAAATGACTTGACCATTTCTCTCCACAGCAGCAGAATGAAATAATAATAAGTGACTGACCCGAGCTGCGATAACGAGATTAATGCCCCACTCAAGTGCCGTAAGCCCTTGTTCCTGAGGAAATGGTGGAAAAGGTGAGTGTCCGTCAACAAAAAAACGAATATGCGGAGAGAATATTTTTCTTTTGGGGTGTACTACTATGACCTGCACATGAAACTCAGCGAATTCATCCTCTGCCAACTTATAGCTCTCATAGAGGCGATAAATATGATTTGCAAGTGTTACAGATTTAGTATTAATTCGTATATTGAAGGGACCTACGCGAACTCTTAGTCCCGAGTCTGACAGTAAAGCAATAAATTTCCCGAATGGAACTTGTCCCACCGTCATGTCAAAGATTCTGGTCTCACTTTCTCAATCAGGCCAAGCTCATCAAAACGATGAAGTGTCTTTATGGTCTGTTGAGAAAAATTTTGATCGAGTGTCAATTGAAACTGATCCGTCAGAAATACAAAGATCTCATCTTCTGATGTAGGGGCACGATCAAGACATAAAAGTATATGCAACCCCATCTGATTTAAGAAATGGGTTTTTCCTGAATTCGGCTGAAACACAGTAAATTCTCCACCCCATTCTTCTATCTGCAGGGATGAAAAACTTACCGACCGCCAGTAAGCTCCTGTCAATTCACTTCCCTAAAAATTAAGTGGTCAGATTACAAAGCCGACTGTTCGACATATTATCTTTCCTCGCCAGAAAAAACACATACGGAAAATCAAACCCGCAAAACTAAAGACCAGCCATTCTACCATCGAAAGAAGAGAAAGCAGTCGCTGAAATCACTAATCCTCCCCCGCCTCGACAATTATTTGCTTGATCATTCAACGAAAGAGCGTTGCCATTAGAATCAAAATTTGGCTCAAGATGACCCATTGGCGCATTCCCAAGATCATAAGGAGGAGCACCGCTTTGATCTTCAGAGTCATCAGGGTGAGCGCAAACTATTCGCTTTCCATTACCAAGATCCTGAGTTGCAACATGTGTTGAGTCATCAGGTATATCCTCCTCAAGAGACCCCACAAGATTACTAGTGCGAGCCAACGCAGCACCACTCTGCAGCGTCATGATCACAGGAATTGCCACAGCACCTTTAATTAGCCGTCGTCTCTTATTTTCTGACAGTTTATCTGCTGAAGCTTTCACTTCCCGTTGTTCCATTTGCTTATTTTTTTGCTCTTCAGTCATTTTAAATTCGCCTCTCACGATAGACAAAAAAACTACGGTTGCCACCACTCATAAATCTATTACCTTAACTTAGTGTAGCTTACTTATAAAAAACGGCAAGCAAATACAATCGATTATTTCAACCATCAACAATAGACTTTGTCCCACGATCATACCACCAATAATAATACTAATAGCAAAATACATGCCACATTTTTAATTAAATATTAAAATAGCAAATACAAAAGGTTACGTTAACACATTCTTTTTGGCATTGTTCCTTGCGTTAAACTGTAAAAAATTCCGACAAATCAACAATAGACTGAGAATAGCATTTATAGGTAATCTTTCACATTCGTAGCAGAATGATTTTGTCTATGCGTCAATTGATACAAAACAGGTAGCACCAATAACGTTAATATAGTCGACGTTAACACTCCGCCAATGACCACGGTTGCTAACGGTCGTTGCACTTCTGCACCAATGCTTACGGCCAATGCCATAGGAACGAAGCCAATCGCATCAGTTAAAGCTGTCATTAACACAGGTCGCAAACGCGTCAACGCGCCCGTTTGAATGGCATCATCCAACGTGCATCCCTGCTCGCGCAGGTTACGAATGAACGTTAATAAAACTATCCCGTTTAATACGGAAATTCCAGACACCGCAATGAAACCCACTGCTGTGGAAATGGAAAAAGGAATATCACTCAACCACAGGGCCAGCACTCCGCCAGACAACGCAAATGGAACACCAGAGAACACTATCAGCCCATCACGAAAATTTCCAAACATGATATAAAGCAAGGTAAAAATCAATCCGAGCGCAATGGGCACTACGATTTTAAGACGATCTGTTGCTGAAACCATTTGCTCATATTGACCGCCCCATACCACCCAATATCCTGGTGGAATTTGTACTTGTTCAGCAATACGCGCTTGCGCCTCATTAACAAAGGAGCCCAAATCCTGTCCTCGCACATTTGCACTGACAACAGCTCTACGTTTTCCATTCTCACGACTAATTTGATTAGGTCCCTCAATCATATCAAAGTTAACCACTTCACCTAACGCAAGATAAGCAGGTGGCAAACTTACTGCAGTAACGGGTAATTTTATAGGCAAACGTTTAAGGGCTTCAATATCAATCCGTAGCTGTTCAGGTAAACGCACCAACAACTCAAAACGACGATCACCTTCATAAATAAGTCCAGCGCTCTTACCTCCTACTGCTATGGTAATGACATCCTGCACATCAGCCACATTCAAACCATAACGCGCCATCTTTGTCCGGTCCATTTGCATGGAAAGCATAGGCAACCCAGTCAATTGCTCAATTTTCACATCTGCCGCACCGGGTACAGACTCAAGAATTCTCTCTATCTGCTCACCCACATCGTGCAATGTATCCATATCATCACCAAATACTTTTACCGCAACATCGGCACGTACACCAGATATTAACTCATTAAAGCGCATTTGTATCGGCTGGGTAAACTCATAGTTGTTCCCTGACACATCATTTACTGCCCGTTCCATGGCTACAATTAACTCACTCTTGGTACGATACGAACCTGTCCACTCTTCCTGGGGTTTAAGTATGATAAAAACATCTGCCACACTCGGTGGCATTGGGTCGGTCGCAATTTCTGGAGTTCCGATTTTGGAGAAAACCCGCTCAACTTCTGCAAATGTCTTGATTTTCTTTTCAAGCTCATTTTGCATCTCAACTGCAGTCATTAAGCTGGTACCAGGAATACGCATGGCATGAAGCGCAATGTCTCCTTCATTCAGACTAGGGATAAATTCACTACCCATTCGCGTTGCCAGCAAACCAGAAAGAACCACAACAACCACGGCGAATGTAAGCGTCAGCGCCTTGTTACGCATTACAAATATTAAAGCAGGCAAATAAGCTGCTTTTGCCCATGTCATCACACCACCTTCTTTATCTTCCACTTTGCCTGATAAAAACAACGCAACGGCTGCGGGCACAAACGTCACAGAAAGAATAAATGCTCCGAGCAGGGCCGTCACGACTGTGAAAGCCATTGGATGAAACATTTTCCCTTCTACGCCTGTCAATGCGAAGATAGGCAAATAAACGATTATAATGATGAATTCACCGAAGAACAGTGCTTGCCTTGCTTCTTTAGATGCAGCAAAAACAACGACTAAGCGTTCGCTGAGTGTTAATGTTCTACCTAACCGTGCCTGTTCTTTTCCCAGGTGCCGAATACAGTTTTCAATAATGACAATAGCACCATCGACTATGATGCCAAAATCCAATGCGCCTAAACTCATTAGGTTTGCACTGACATTATTAGCTACCATGCCACTGAAGGTAAATAGCATGGATAGCGGTATAACCAGCGCAGCTATCACTGCCGCACGTATGTTACCCAAAAATATGAATAAAACCACAATAACTAGGACAGCACCTTCAACCAGATTAGATGCCACGGTTTGAATCGTTTTATCCACCAATGTGGTTCGGTTATATACTGGCGTTGCGACCACACCTTCAGGCAAACTGCGATTAATCTCAATTAATTTATCAGCCGCCGCATGGGAAACAATCTGGCTGTTTTCTCCAATTAGCATATGAACTGTTCCCAGCACCACCTCTTTGCCATCTTGGGTTGCTGCACCGTTACGCAATTCTTTACCAAGCATGACATCAGCAACATCCTTGATACGCACCGGAACGCCTTGTCGACTAGCTAGAACAATCTCACCGATTTCGATCATATCTGCTACCTGACCAGGCACACGAACCAAATATTGCTCACCACTTTTCTCAATATAACCAGCACCAACATTGAGATTATTTAATGACAATGCCGTCACAATATCCTGAAAGCCCAAACCAAAGGAAATCAATTTATCCGGGTATGGCGTCACGTGAAATTGCTTAACATACCCACCAACCGAATTAACTTCTGTGACACCTCGAACTGTGAGTAACTGTGGCCTGATAACCCAATCCTGGATTTCACGTAAATCGGTGGTGTTATAGGGCGTGCCATCGGGCTTTAATGCGCCGTCTTCTGCGTCAACCGTCCACATGAAAATCTCACCTAGACCCGTAGAAATTGGTCCCATTCGCGGCTCTATGCCAAAAGGCAATTTACCCTTTACATCTTGAATACGTTGACTAACCAACTGACGTGCAAAATAAATATCCGTGTCTTCTTTAAAAACAACTGTAACCTGCGACAATCCATAGCGAGAAATAGAACGGGTATAATCCAGATTAGGTAGCCCTGCCATAATAGTCTCGACAGGAAAAGTCAAACGCTGCTCGGCTTCAAGCGGAGAATATCCAGGTGCCTCCGTATTGATTTGTACTTGTACATTAGTAATATCTGGAACAGCATCAATAGGTAGGTTTTGATAGCTATAAACCCCAAACAGAGCCATTGCAAACACACCCACCAAGATTAGACCACGATGATAGATAGCTACCTGTAAAATACGCTCAAACATTCTTCAGCCCTTGGGGAAACATCTCACTGATCTTGATTGTAAATTTTCGCCATATCTCAATGATCATGTGATGCGCCCGCTTTACCCAGTTCAGCCTTAACAGCAAAACTATTGCCTGCGGCATACTGTTCCCCTTCCGACAGCCCATCAAGCACCTCGACCATCTTGTCATCACTGCGCCCTAGTTCCAGGGGGCGCGCCTCAAAATGCTGACCATAACGTCCAAACACCACCGACCAACCAAATAGTGTTTGTAATGCATCGATCGAGACTGCCACCGGCACCTGAATTTCTTCAGTTACCAATGCCGCGCTAATAAACATCCCGGAGCGCCATTGCCCATTGTCATTTTCAAGTGTTACACGGGCTGTAGCTGTACGTGTTTGTTCATCAATGAGTGCACTGATATAGGATACAACCCCCTCACCTTCAACAGCAGAAGCTGTCGCCGTGATGACGGCTGTCTGACCATTCTTAATGGCGGTCAAGTCTTTTGGGTAAACTGTCAAATTGGCATACATCGTGGATACGTCTGCAATGGTAAAGATTTCTTGATCTTCTTTAATCACCTCACCTCGTGCGATAGCTTTTGTGATCACTAACCCTGAGATAGGCGCACGAATCTCAAAACGCGTCAGATTCTTTTCCAGATGTATTTTATCTGGTTGCTCACCAAAGGCACGTAATTTTGCCGCCAACAAATCCAAGGTAATTTCTGCTTCACTATCGAGTTGTTGCGCCAACAAATAGTCTTGCTTAGCCGTAATTTTTTCTTCCCACAGCTTTTTTTCCCGTTCATAGGTTGCTTGTGTCAAAACTAGCCTCTTCTGTGCCGCCAAATACTGACTACGTAGATCCGCTAATAATTGACTCTCAACAACAGCCAACACTTCCCCTTTATTTATTTGCTGTCCTAAGTGACGCTCAACGTTTACAACAATACCTGGAGCACGTGGCACCACACGCACGACATTATGATGATTAAAGTTAACCACACCGGGAAGCTTAAGTGTTGGCGAGATTTTCGCTGGTCCAGCCGTTTTAATTTCAATACCGGTACTTTCCAAAGTCTCATCAGACATTTCTACACGTGCCTCAATTTGACTATATCCCCAATGGTACGTTCTTCCTTCCCACTCAGCGGCTATAGCCACATCAAATGAATGTGGCTCCACCACGTCATGGTTGCCCAGTAAATAATCTCCCTCAGCTTTAAATGCAATCAACTGCGCAGGTGCACCAAGACGCGATAATGTTATAGCGACTTTTGCTGCTGTCGGATCAATTAGTTTTTCATTTTCATAGAGAAAAACTCGGAACTGAGGTGACACACCTTTTTCATAAATAGTCACTTCCAAACCAAAATCATCAGTTTTAAAAAACTTTCCGCCTCTAGGGCCTTTTGCCTCACCATGCTCCTCATCTATATCAACCGACAATTCACCATGCTCGCCTTCATTAGGTACCGTTTTTTCCCAACTCAGAATTATGCCCGCCAGTATTACACCAATGACAATCACAATAATGATTGGCTTTAAATTCGTTTTTCCCAAATTTCACTCCTTAAGGAATCTCGTTCGCATTAAAACTTAAATTAATTATTGGATACATCGTCAACAGGCCGAGCGATTAAACGTTCAATCTCATTGATCAATTTCTGATAGTTCGCTAATGCTTGCAAATATAACGTTTGATTTTGAAACAAAGTACGCTGTGCATCCAACATACCCAGGAAGTCAAAACGACCCAATTCATAGCCCCTACGTGTCATCTCAAAAGATTCACGCGCACCCGGCAATATTTCTTTACGCAACATGGTGATTTGATTTTGGGCTGCGATCAGCGCCTCATAGGATTGCACCAACAATGTTCTTAAACGCAAATCAGTTGCCACCCACTCATCTTCCGCCTTACCTACACGCTGGTGCGCTTCAAGCAGGTTACCCTGATTACGATTAAATACTGGAATAGGAAAAGAAAGAGCAACCAATGCTGTTGTATCATGCGGCTCAGAATAACGTCGAATACCCGCATTCAGGGTAATATCAGGAATACGCCGTGCTTTCTCCAAAACCAACATTGCTTTACGTTGCTCTAGATTTAATCGACTTCCAATCGCAGCCGGATTGTCATATAAATATTCAGTTAACGTATTGAAATCAGGAACAATGACAAACGACTCAAGATCTCCTAGTACCTGCTGAAAACCCGGCATAGGGCTACCCCATAATAATGCCAATGATTTACGTGCCACATCTAAATCATGCTTTGCTTGCTCAAACTGGATCTTCGTCGTCGCATAAGCTACTTTGGCACGCGTTTCTTCAACCGGCGGCACTTTTCCACTAAGCACACGCTTAGCTACCGTATCAACCACCTTTTGTGCAAGTGCTATGCTTTCCGTTGCCAATTGCACCTGCTCTTGACCAGCAAGCACATCGGTAAATACATTAGCAACCTGGGCGATCAAATCTAAGCGTCGAATTTCAAAATCTTGGCCAGCTCGCTCTTGACCTAACGAAGCCGCTTCCATGCGCGCCGAACGTTTTCCCGCTGTTTCTATGAGTTGACTAATCCTAATAGAGTTAAAACGCGCACCAGGATCACTGGGTCGCGAACTGATATCTTCAGCATCAAGTAGCAATTGCGGGTTTGGCAACAAACCTGCTTGCAACGTTACTCCCTCTAGCGCATTTATTTCTTTCGCAAACGCAGCCAACTCAGGGTTTTTTTGTAACGCCAGTTTAATTGCATCATACAAGGTTAACGCCTCTTGTTTATCCAACAAAGACAGCATTGCACGATCACCCTCACTTTCTTGTTTTAAAGCCTCATTATGCGGCTGATACTCAGCCATTAAATTTGAAGTGGCTGCAATACCGAACCATACAAAAAATACTAAAAACAACATCAGCTGTACTCGACGCCTACGCTTATATTCACACAACAACACTACCAATATCACTCTAATATCCATAAATTCTTTCATGAGTGTTTTGAAAAACCACCCGTTGAGTTTACGATAATCACACAACCTCCAAGCCCTCGTTTGCTAACATATCTACCAACGCGATTAATGGCAGCCCTATCAATGCATTGGGATCGTCACCTGCCATACGCTCAATTAACGCTATACCCAAACCTTCTGACTTTGCACTGCCTGCACAATGATAAGGCTTTTCTTTGATAAGGTAATTTTCTATTTGTTGATCACTTAAGGTACGAAACTTAACATAATAAGGAATGACTCGTGTTTGCATGCGATTGGTTCGACTGTTAAAAAGGCTTAGTGCGGAATAAAACACAACTTCTTTACCGCGCACAAATTGCAGTTGCTTCACTGCATTTTCGTGAATTAAAGGCTTTCCCAGTTGTACACTTTCCAGCACTGCCACTTGATCTGCACTTATAATCAATGCATCTGTATAAGCAATAGCAACGGATCTCGCTTTAGTTTCAGCTAAACGAAAGGCTGTTGCTTCTGGCAATTCATTCTCTAAAGGTTTTTCATCAATCGATGGATTAGCTATTTCGAATGGAATCTGTAGCCGTCCAAGTTGCTCTTGACGGTAAATAGAGCTTGATCCCAATACAAGCTGCGGTAGTTTTTTTTGTTGTTTCAAAATTTTATTTTCAGATAGCTTTGACTTATAAAGTTAAAAAATATAACATGCGCGCCTTATGTCTGTCCGATTTGTCATAGATTCTCTCGATTTTGTAAGTAATGAGAGCCAGCGCCATGGTAAAATCCATGTTGCTGATTTGGCACGATTGCATAGTTATTTATTCGATGACGATGGCGAGGTGACGTATGCTGTCACTGGCATGCTAAACAACAGTAGCAAACCAGTATTACGTATAGCAATTAATGGCACTATAAACCTCTGCTGCCAGCGGTGTCTTGGCAAACTGGAACATGTGTTGAATATGCAAACAGACTTGCTACTGGCAAAAAACGAAAATGAACTTCAGTCATATGATGAAGACGATGAAATTGACTGTATTTTAGCCTCAGTTGACATGAATGTCATATCGGTAATAGAGGATGAAATAATTCTTAACCTATCAATTTCTTCGCGCCACCCAAAAGATAAATGTTCGACAGAAAGCTTGAATAGCGGCAATCAAACAGTCAATGCACTGTCTGACCACCCGTTTGCGGCATTAGCAGCATTAAAAAAGACACACTGATATTTAAGGAGTTAACTCAATGGCTGTTCAACAAAACAAGAAATCACCGTCTAAGCGCGGCATGCATCGCTCGCATCATGCACTATCAAGCTCACCGCTAGCGATAGAACCTAGTACTGGCGAAGTCCACTTACGTCACCATATTAGCCCAAATGGCTATTATCGCGGCAAAAAAGTCATCAAAACTAAAAATGATAGCGAAGAATAACTATTAATTTAAATTAATTTTTCCGCAGAAACGACGAAGTAGCTTACCTATCCTACAACAAGAGCCTTTAAATTGAACATTACGGTAGCGATAGATTGTATGGGGGGTGATCACGGCACCCATGTAACGGTAACTTCGGCAGTAGAATACCTTGAACATGATAAAGAAGCAGAAATTATTTTAGTCGGTATTCCTGATGCAATAGAAGCTGAGTTACGGGAACTTAAAACTGAGCTTAACTCACGTTTAAGACTACATCCTGCGAGTGAAGTTGTTGGTATGGATGAGCCGCCCGCATTAGCATTACGTGGCAAGAAAGACTCTTCGATGCGCGTTGCAATCAACTTAGTCAAAAATGGTGAAGCCCATGCTTGCGTCAGCGCTGGCAATACAGGCGCACTGCTTGCGACCTCACGCTTCGTTTTAAAAACAATTCCAGGTATTGACCGTCCTGCGCTTGCTGGCATCTTGCCAACTATCAAAGGTCACACTTATATTTTAGACCTAGGTGCAAACGTTGATTGCACACCAGAGCATTTACTTCAATTTGGTGTCATGGGCACTTCTCTAGTTTCTTCCGTAGAAAATAAAGCAGCGCCAAGTGTCGGACTATTAAATATTGGCGAAGAAGATATCAAGGGCAACGAATCCGTAAAAAAAGCAGCCGAATTACTTCATGAAAGCGGATTAAATTTTTACGGCAATATTGAAGGCAATGATATTTACAAGGGTACAACGGACATTGTTGTATGTGATGGTTTTGTGGGCAACGTTACGTTAAAAACATCAGAAGGTTTGGCTCAGATGTTAGCTACTTATCTACGTGAAGAATTTAAACGAAATCTACTTACGAAATTTGCTGGTATCATTGCGATGCCTGTTATTAACGCTTTTAAGGGACGTGTAGATCATCGTCAATATAATGGTGCCAGCCTGCTCGGATTACGTGGCATAGTCATTAAAAGCCATGGCTCAGCAGATAAACTTGCGTACTGTGCTGCCATTAAACGAGCAGCAGACGAAGTTCGCGGTGGGACACTGCGACGTATTAGTGACCGAGTAGCCGAACTATCTTATAATACTAAACCTATAGAAAATACAAAATAATGTATTCAAAAATTACAGGAACAGGTAGTTATCTCCCAGAAAAAGTTCTCACTAATCATGACCTAGAAGCCATGATGGACACCAGTGACGAGTGGATACGTACTCGTACAGGCATTACACAACGCCATGTTGTTGCCGAAGGCCAAATGGCCAGCGATTTAGCGTTTAATGCTAGCCTAAAAGCAATAGAAGCGGCGAAAATCGAAAACAATGAGATTGATCTTATTATTTTAGCCACGACCACACCAGACATGATCTTTCCTAGCACTGCTTGTATCTTGCAAGAAAAACTCGGCATAAAAGATTGCCCTGCTTTCGACATACAAGCCGTATGCAGTGGCTTTGTGTACGCCTTAGCAACAGCAGACATGTTTATCCGTGCCGGAAAATGTCGCAACGCATTAATTGTTGGCACAGAGATCTATTCAAAAATTGTTGACTGGAATGACCGCACTACTTGTGTATTATTTGGTGACGGAGCAGGCGCGGTAGTTTTAAGTCAGAGTGACCAACCCGGCATACTGTCAAGCCATCTACATGCCAATGGCGACTACAGCAAGGTACTCTCAGTATCTGGAAACATTTCACGGGGGGAAATCAAAGGTAATCCATATGTCAGCATGGAAGGCAACACAGTTTTCAAATTTGCTGTTACTGTATTGGAAGAAGTAGCACGAGAAGCAATAGTAGAGAACAACCTTAAAACATCTGATATCGACTGGTTAATACCTCACCAAGCAAATATTCGCATCATTAAATCAACTGCTAAGAAACTCGGCATACCCATGAATAAAGTAGTCGCTACAGTCGACAAGCATGGCAATACATCCGCAGCATCAATCCCATTAGCACTTGACATTGCAGTACGCGATGGTCGTATACAATCGAACCAATTAGTATTATTAGAAGGCGTCGGCGGCGGCTTTACCTGGGGTGCGGTCTTACTTCGCTGGGATAATTCATGAAATTTGCATTTGTTTTTCCCGGCCAAGGTTCGCAATCCGTTGGCATGATGAATGGATACACTGATTTACCAAAAATTCGCGACACTTTTGCGGAAGCATCAGAAATACTGGAGCAAGATTTTTGGGCTATGGTCAATGACGGCCAAGCAGATGATCTGAACCTAACTATAAACACGCAGCCACTCATGCTAACAGCTGGAGTCGCTATTTATCGTGCTTGGTCAAAGTTAGGCGGCAACAGACCAGCATTCTTAGCCGGTCATAGTCTGGGTGAATATACGGCACTGGTTGCCGCTGAAGTGCTAGCCTTTGAAGACGCACTAAAGTTAGTACGTTTTCGTGCACAAGTGATGCAACAGGCTATCCCTGAAGGCATTGGCGGCATGGCAGCAATATTAGGGCTAGATGACAATATTATCGAAAGCATTTGCACAGAAATAACCAATAATTCAGATAATGAATCATTAGAGCCAGCCAACTTTAACTCGCCGGGACAAGTAGTAATTGCTGGACACAAAAATGCCGTTTCCCAAGGCATTATTCTAGCAAAAGAAAAAGGAGCAAAACGTGCTGTCATGTTACCCATGAGCATCCCCTCGCATTGTGTGTTGATGCGCCCTGCGGCACAAGAAATGCAAAAACAGTTAGATCAAACCACGTTACAAGCGCCCAATATTCCAGTGTTGCATAATGTTGATGCGAAACATCATGATGACATTTCTGCTATTAAAGCTATACTCGTAAAACAACTATACAGTCCTGTCAGATGGGTCGACACTATCCAAACATTAGCAGCGGCTAATGTGACGCATATTGCAGAATGTGGCCCAGGAAAAGTTCTTGCTGGCCTTAACAAACGAATCGATAGAAATTTACAAAGTGTGCCGTTAACTGACAATGAAACCGTCAGACAAGCAACAGCCGTATTGAAATAATAGGAAATATGATTTCCAATTCACTAATACCGACTTATTTTAATAAAAAAATCTTCACGGAGAAATGATGCTAGAAAATCAAATAGCATTGGTAACAGGTGCCAGCCGAGGTATAGGACAAGCGATTGCACTAAAATTAGGCCAGGATGGCGCAACCGTTGTTGGCACGGCTACTAGTAAGAGTGGTGCAGATGTCATAAGTCAATATCTGCAAGCGGCAGGTATTAAAGGTATGGGTGTTGCGTTAAACGTGAATGATGATGTTCAAATTAATGACGTTATTGAGAAAATAAAGGCAACGTTTGGTGATGTCTCTATACTGATTAACAATGCGGGTATCACACGAGATAATCTGCTGGTCAGAATGAAAGATGACGAATGGGATGATATTATAGAAACAAACTTAAAGTCCGTTTTTCGCTTAAGTAAAACCGTGTTACGCGCCATGATGAAAGCCCGCTATGGACGCATTATTAATATTTCCTCTGTTGTCGGTACCATAGGCAATACAGGACAATCCAATTACGCCGCAGCAAAAGCTGGAATTTTTGGTTTCGGCAAATCATTAGCACGTGAAGTTGGTAGCCGCAATATCACTGTTAACAGTATTGCACCGGGGTTTATTGATACAGATATGACACGCGCACTTTCAAAAGAGCAACAACAAAGCTTAATTCAACATGTTCCCCTAGGGCGGCTAGGTCGTCCAGAAGAAATAGCCTCGGCTGTAGTATATCTTGCATCACCAGATGCCAGCTATATTACTGGATCTACATTGCATGTGAATGGTGGCATGTATATGGATTAATGTCTATCAATCAGTGGTATCATTTGCGGAGATAATAAGTCGACATCACATTCATGACTTCTTGTTATATTCCAGTTTTGCTAGTATTTAAAATTTGTTAGAATAATATTATTTTCTTACCCGAAGAGGAAGCAACTAGATGGACAATATAGAGCAGCGTATAAAAAAAATCGTAGCTGAACAGCTTGGCGTTAGCGAAGCTGATGTCAAAAAAGAATCATCATTTGTAAATGATCTGGGTGCAGACTCATTGGATACTGTAGAGCTAGTAATGGCTCTAGAAGAAGAATTTGAATGTGAAATTCCAGATGAGCAGGCTGAGAAAATCAACACTGTTCAAGAAGCTATTAATTACGTTACTGAGCACGCAAAGTAATTTAAAGTACCTAATATTGGAGTCATTTTGTCGAAACGCAGGGTAGTTGTTACTGGGTTGGGTATTGTTTCACCTGTTGGAAACAGCATTTCAGATGCATGGAATAATATCCTCTCAGGAAAGTCTGGCATCACCAGCATCACACGCTTTGATGCATCAAAGTTTACATCACGCATTGCTGGCGAAGTTAAAAACTTTGACATAAAAGAGTATCTTTCTGTCAAAGATGCACGTCGCATGGACGTATTTATCCATTACGGCATGGCTGCAGCAATACAAGCAATAAAAGGCGCAGGTATTGCTGAAATTGCCAACCTTAACGCAGAGCGAGTTGGTGTAAGCATAGGCTCTGGTATTGGTGGTCTTCCAATGATTGAAAATACTGACAGCGCATACCATGCGGGAGGTGCACGCAAGATCTCCCCTTTCTTTATTCCCAGCACTATCATTAATATGATTGCAGGGAATCTCTCCATTATGTACGGCTACAAAGGGCCCAATATTGCCATAGCTACGGCTTGTACCACTGCAACACATAGCATTGGTAATTCTGCACGCATGATTGAATACGGTGATGCAGATGTTATGATTACTGGGGGCGCAGAATCTTGTGTTACGCCATTGTCTATTGGCGGTTTTTCTGCGGCAAGAGCCTTATCTGCACGTAATGATGATCCTGCAACAGCAAGTCGCCCATGGGATATTGGCAGAGATGGATTTGTCTTAGGAGAAGGTGCAGGCGTTCTTGTCTTAGAAGAATTAGAACATGCGAAGCATCGCGGCGCTACAATCTACGCCGAGCTAGCCGGTTTTGGAATGAGTGCTGATGCGCACCACATGACAGCACCTTGTGATGATGGAGAGGGCGCAGCACGTTGCATGGATATTGCTCTAAAAAATGCAGAGATCAATCCGACCGAGGTCAATTATGTCAATGCACACGGTACATCTACGCCGCTGGGTGACATTGCCGAGACTATCGCTGTTAAACGCTGCTTTGGCGATCACGCCAATAAACTTGCTGTTAATTCGACTAAATCTATGACAGGTCATTTATTGGGTGCCGCTGGTGGAATAGAAGCAATCTTTTCAACACTTGCAATACGCGATCAAATCGCTCCCCCTACCATTAATCTATTTGAGCAAGACCCTAAGTGTGACTTGGATTACGTACCCAACACTGCAAGGGATATGAAGATTGATGTGGCCGTGTCCAATTCATTTGGATTTGGAGGAACAAACGGGACACTAGTTTTCCGTAAAATATAATTAATTGCGGCGCATGCGTACGCTAAAAATACTTACCTTATTAATCAGCGCGACCATACCAGCATTAGCTATATGGTTTAACTACCATGTTAATGCTGACATTCAGCTTCCGTCGACGCCTCATAAGTTCTCCATTGCCCAAGGCAGCAGTTTAAAAAATATTTCCCAACAATTAACCGACGCGAAAATATTATCTAACCCCTGGCCATTCATTCTTTTGTCTCGCTACAAAGGCCTACAGTCCTCTATCAAGGCTGGCGATTACACGTTAACTGACAACATCTCACAAGTTGCTTTACTTGATTATCTCGTTAAGGGTGATATCCAACAACACGAAATCAAATTCATTGAAGGCTGGACATTTTCTCAACTTAGAAAAATCCTTTATGAACATCCAGCTATACAAAATGACACCATTGGTCTTAGTGACAAAGAGATACTGCAATTAATCGGCGCAGAAGAAACTTCAGCCGAAGGCCTATTCTTCCCAGACACTTATTATTTCGTTAAAAATAGTAGCGACATTGACATTTTGCAACGCGCCTACCGCACCATGCAAAACCATTTACAAACCGCATGGTCAACCCGTATGGAACCGTTACCATTAGAAACACCGTACGAAGCCCTAACACTGGCATCTATTGTTGAAAAAGAAACAGGCCTAGAAAGCGACCGCGCCGAAATAGCCGGCGTTTTTATAAATCGCTTACGCATTGGCATGAGACTGCAAACTGACCCGACAGTAATCTATGGTCTCGGCGATCAATTCGATGGCAATTTACGCAAAAAACATCTGCGAACAGATCAAGTATTCAACACGTATACTCGCGCAGGTTTACCGCCAACTCCCATTGCCATGCCAGGATTATCATCCATTCAAGCCGCACTGAATCCTGCAGAAACAAAAGCCATTTACTTTGTTTCCAAAGGCAATGGAGAATCACAATTCTCCACCAACCTGGCTGATCACAATCGTGCTGTTAATAAATACCAAAGGCGACAAAAATAATATAATCATGCAGTTCAAGCTAAGGCTCCATATCAGATTCTGTCGTTTCAAATGACACTATTCTCTGTTGTCATTCCCACCCTAAACGAAGCTGAAAATATCGATTTACTCTTAACCCGTTTATTTTCACTTGATCTTACACCTGATAGCTTTGAAGTCATTTTTGTCGATGACGGCTCAACCGATGGAACACCCGATAAAATACGCACCTGGCAAAACCGCCCCAACATAAAACTCGTTATAAGATCAGAAAACCCCGACTTAACGGCTTCTATTCTTGCGGGTGCGGTCATAGCCAAGAGTGAGGTCATTGTCGTTATGGATGCCGATCTCAGCCACCCACCAGAAAGCCTAAAAGACATTGTGAAACCCGTGTTGAACTACACCCATGATGTTTCGATTGGTAGTCGTTATGTGACAGGCGGTAGTGTGGAAAACTGGTCATGGCACCGAGAATGGTTATCACGCGCTGGCAGTTGGATTGCGCGTCCTATTTGTGACGTCAATGATGCGACTTCCGGCTTCTTTGCTTTTCGTAAGAAATTAATTAAATCTTTGCCCGAAGGTGCGCGTGGTTACAAAATCATGCTCGAACTCATCATGGCGGGACAAGGTAAACTTAACGTCACAGAAGTACCTATTCGCTTCAGTAATCGTCTACATGGCACATCCAAGCTATCTTTTTCTCACCAATGGACGTATTTACAACGCCTAATCACCTTAGCTGGCGGTACCGTAACGGTTAATACCGCCAGTCGATTTGCCTTTGTAGGCTTATTTGGTGTGCTCATTGATGTCCTTTTCTTTCAATTGATGATAAGTTATGGAACAGGACTTAGTTCCGCCCATATACTTGGTTTTATTGTTGCTGCCACATTCAATTATTCACTGAATTCAAAATGGACATTCCGTCAGCACCATGATGGTTGTCTACGTTGGCGACCATTTGGTCGCTTCTTAACGGTGAGTATATTTGCGCTATTACTGCGCGGTGGCATACTGGCATTGCTAGTATATGTCTGGCATGTGCCACCCCTACTCGCCATATTCCCAGCGATTATTTCAACAGCCGTCGTGAATTACTTAGGCTCGGCTTTTTATGTTTTTCCTGACGAACAAAATCGCCCATCACTCGATACTTGCTGGCGCGTGGCAGCTATTGGCGTCGTCATATTCGTCATATTATTACGTTTAATTTACTTTGGTCTCGCGCAACTCATTCCAGATGAAACCTATTACTGGCAATATGCCCAACACATGGATCTGAGCTTCTATGACCATCCACCCATGGTTGCTTGGCTAATATGGTTAGGCACATCCATACTGGGACATAACGAATTCGGCGTACGTATCGGCGCCATACTCTGTGGCTTTATCGCCATGGGTTATTTGTATGCATTCGCACAGAATTTGTACGACAAATCAACCGCCATGCGCACGGTATTACTATTTTCCATTCTACCACTGGGGTTCGCGTCAGGCACATTAATGACACCAGACGCACCGCTAGTCGCCGCATGGATAGCCACACTGTATTACATGGAACGCGCACTAATCTCAGGGCGAACTACCGCCTGGCTAGGCATGAGTATCGTCTTTGGCGTAGGTTTATTATCCAAATACACACTAGGTTTGCTGGGCATTGCTGCCCTGCTGTTCATTATTTTAGATCCCATGGCCCGACGCTGGTTAAAACACCCCCATCCCTATCTAGCCGCAACACTGGCACTGCTATTATTCTCGCCGGTGATTATCTGGAATAGCCAAAATGACTGGGCATCATTCGCCTTCCAATCTACGCGTTTACTTGACGACGGCTTTAACTTTTCAGTACATAATCTCATTGTTTACATGATGATTATGCTCACCCCTATAGGTCTTATTACCGCAAGTTATGCCTTCTTTTCAAACGGCAATTGCAGAAATGATACATTTGAAGGCAGACGTCGCTTATTTGTGCAAATCTTCACCGGCGTACCCTTACTCATCTTTCTCACGCTCAGTACATTTGACCTGCCCAAGTTTCACTGGACAGGCCCAATATGGCTCGCTATCCTGCCAACCATCGCTTGGATGATTGTTCAAACCAACCATTTCAGTCCCATGGGAAAACACTTACAATCCGCATGGCAACCCACCATTATCACCTGCATCTTCGCCTACGCGTTGGTACTACACTACCTCGTACTCGGCATACCCGGCGTCCCCTACCCGCCTCAGTTAACTAAACATTATTATTGGCGCCAAACTGCCGCTGAGATTGAGAAAATTGTGGAAGCCGTCAAAAATAAAACTGAAAAAGAACCCATTGTTGTCGGCATGAGCAAATGGTCTGTCGCCAGCGCATTGACCTTCTACACCCAAAAAAGTATTCACATGGACATCCGCTCACGAAACTTATTTGGTGGCAGCGGCGCCATGTACGACTACTGGCACCCATCACAACCACCTACTAATCGACCTATTATCCAAGTCGGCATGAAACCCATACATCTGGATCAAACACATAATGGTGACGATATACGACTTATGCTCAAACAACCAGGCGCGATTGAGCATCAAGTAATCGAAAATTATGGCAAGCCCGTTCGCCCAGTATACTATCGTGTTTCTGAGAGGATTGAGAAATGACTCAACATAACGTGACTTTTTTAAAAAAACAGTCTTTCTAAATCTTTTAGTATTTTTATCTGAAAATATAGACAAATGAAACTTAAAGGTTCTTGGTCTGAGGTTTGCTAACAATTATGGAGTCTAGTGTGTTAAGCCGCGATTCGATTTTATTCATGACAAGTCATTCGATTTATTTTGAGATGTAAGTTTATTTATGATGGACTTTTACGCACATAAGTGACAACGAAGATTTGCTGAATTCGGCTCATTCTCCTTGATACCGTTCAGATAATATGCAACACAGGCCATATTTGCAAAATTTTTTCCAGAATAATATGCAGTTTATTATTTCTTAATGCTAAGCTTGGTTTTCTGCCAGGCACTAAGTAATAAGAATTTTAAAAATTTATAACATTACAGGCTTGGTGGCGATAATTAACTCGATAGATACGGCTCGATTTATCATATGATTCTGCTATAAGATTTGTTATGCATGGTATCGTGTCGTGTCAGTCATTGATAGAAACTCAGTTGACTCGGCTGGTTTAGAGTAGTTTTGTGAAAACATGTAAAGGGAAAGGGATAATCTCATGACGAAAAGACTTCGAATATTTTTTATTAGTATATTAGGGCTGTTAGTTTTTGTTTTATCTAACCCGCTTTGGGCGCAGGCTTCACCGGCTCAGAAAAGTTTAACGCTAGATTTGGCGACTAAGGCCGCAATGGCAGCAGTTCAGCAATGTCTTGATAATGGCTTTAAAATCAGCGTAGCGATTGTTGATCATTCGGGATTGTTAAAAGTGCAAATGAAAGCCGATGGTGCGGGGCCGCATACCTTGGATAGCAGTTTTCGTAAGGCTTATACGTCGAATAGCCTGCGTGGGTCGACACAACGATTCGCAGTCTTGACTGTGAATAACCCGGAGTTAAGAGCGTTAAGCCAAATGAATGAGAAAATTTTGTTGCTCGGTGGCGGCTTTCCGATCACGATTAATGGTGAAGTGGTTGGTGGCGTTGGCGTTGGCGGCGCGCCAGGTATTGAACATGATGAAGTTTGTGCTGAGGCTGCGCTAAAGGTCTTGAATCCTGAATAATGGAAAGCTAAATGATTAAAAATAAACATTCGATGCGTTTGTCCTTATTATCAGGCTGCGTATTGATATTGACCCTTGGGTTTCAAGTTCAAGTGAGTATGGCGGATCAATCTGTTGGAAACTTGGCGTCATGTGTGAATGGGACTCAAGTGTCGTGTCATGAGACAAATAGTGTGCAATTACCTGCTGATGCTATTGCTAAATTGCAGATAGACGCTGGTTTTGGCTGGGGTATTTTTAGCGGCACGATTTATAATGGCAATAGTGAATACCTAGTTACTCAATTGACAGTCAATATGACGCCGATTCATGACCACCATATAGAAATTATGAGCGATATGTCCCATGAACCCAAAACTCATAAAATTGATTTGAGCTTGGCGCCGTTATCAAAAACTGCATTGTCCATGGCACTGAAAGGTGATGACACGCACGTGCATGATTTTGAGTGGGAGATTGTTCAGGTGTTAGGCCATAAAATCAAATAATCGATATTTAAGGAAAAATCATGCTGCAGCTTTTAAAGAATATTAAAAGCATATAGGTGTGCGCGGATGTCTTGCATGTAATTCTAGTAATTTATTTTGTATGCACCTATTTTCTTGTCCAGTCGTTGAGAACGGGAAACTTTTTTGGCTAAACTGGACGAGTATTTGTAGAAATAGGTTTGGTTGCGCTGTTATTTACTTCCGTACCGTTTTAAAGCTGGCTCTGACTGAATTAAAAGTGAAACAACGCCTTTTGTTGAATTATATCCCGCCAGTGAATTCTTCAAGACTCAATCAACTGCTCGGTTTTCTGAAATCATACTCATATCTATGTTGGTATCGCAACGATTACGACTAATTTGTTGCATATTGCCATGATGGGCATACCCGTTATTGCCATATTCTATTTTTACCGGCCTTATTGCTTTTAGTCGTGTGACAAGGACTTCTCAGTCCTTTTCTTATTTTGCGTTACATACCCGATGAGCTAAAGAAGTTTCTGATTTAGTTCATGCACAGTTTGTGACGAGTGTAAATTTTTATAAAATAAAAACAAATACAAGCAGATAAACTACCTTTTTTAATCAATGTCTGATTAATCAAATTTGATATATTGGGCATGTAAATTAAGGGTATATGCCAAATATTTTTTTCAATTAGCAGACAGTAATACTGTTAAGCATATTTATACTTGTAGGTATAAAAGTACTCAAATTTTCAGTAGGCCTATTCAAAAATCACCTAGTCGCGTAACAGTTCGAACTATATATGCTAAATAATGTTGGAGTTGAAAAATGAAACGATTACTAATAATTGCACTACTATTGGTCTGTTCACATGCATCGGCTATATCAATCCAATGGAGCCCTTTAGGAGCAGTAGCATTTGAAGGAGAACCAGTGAATATTAATGGCAGTCCAATTATTGAGTATAAAAATGCCGGGGTAGGTGGGATTGACTGGAATGCTACAGGCATTGGTCCTAGAGGAGGACTAGGAGTGCAAGAACTGTGGCTGTTTGATGATTCAGCAGGCGGTATACCGGGAACGAGTGAAGCAACTACAACATTTAAAGAAATCAGTAATAGTGTTAGCTTTATCATGACAGGTGATCATAACGATGGCTTCGCTCAGTTTTTTGTTGATAATATAGATGTTGGCACATTTGATTTATACCAAACAGGAAATAGAAATTTAATCGTGACCGGATTGGATTCTATAGCGCATTCTTTAAGAATTGTACAACTGGGTGAGCATAATTTACATTCAAGAAAAGGTGATGTTGCAATTCTTGGTGGCGTGGCCTTCAATATAATATCTGAACCTACAACACTTACTTTATCTGAGCCCACAACACTTGCTTTATTCTTGATAGCTTCACTGCATTTTATTGGTAGGTTCAATAAAAGAAACAGATCCAATAGATACTAACCTATCCTTCCCGGGTTTTTAATGCCTGCAGCGTTTGAGTTTCTTTTATATACAGCACTTGCAGTAAACACATATTGTTTCGTGTCTGAGTAATACCGAACAAAGTTTGAATAGCTACAGCACGTTACGTTGGCCGGCACGCTCTGAACCGACAAGCAGCCGGTTCTTTTTACCAATTAATTACGATGGGACGGGTTACGATTTCTATTGGGTTTGTTGCCAACTGGCAGAGACCAGTTTGCATCAGCCAGTCGTTTAACGCTCCCAACTCGAACAGATTTTTCTCTGCGTAGTTGCTGACGTTCTTCGGCGGTCAGATCTCTGCCTTCTGCTTCAATGGCATATAAATTGCGGATGCGCTAAAACGTAATGATTTAACCGAGTCGGCTTTTATTGATGAACAAGATGCTCGATTTCTGCATTCACAGCCGCCAAATCAGATTGCATGCTTATTCATATGGATCGGGTTGCTCCAAAGACAGCGATTCCCTCTTCATTCCAAACCAGATTCATTGTAAATGGACCAACTCAATGGTCATTGCTTGGATTTTGAGTTACTGAAAACGAACATTTTTTAAAAAAAACTCAAGCAGCATCTGAACCAAGCAGCCACCTGAGTTTTGGTATTCGCATCGATTCCCCACTGTTCCAATTCAGCAAGCATTTTAATGTAGTTATTTTTATCAAAAAAAAACCGGCAAAATGACAATAAAAAAGTGCTGCAGTTAATTTATTAAGCCTACAAATGCGCAGGTAACAATGCCGAATCACTACCCATTAAACTAGTACAAATAATGCACACATTAATTTGTCTAATACATTTACATCAAAGACATCTACCTCAGCGGCAACTTATCTAACTCATCATCACCGTCTTCTTTAACACGCCGAATACCAAATGAAACACCAGGCGGGATACCCATTGATAGATTGATACTGCTAACGCGGTAGTTAGAGCCACGTGTTTTCAGAATCGCATTGACTTTCTCTTGCTTATCAGTCGCCTTAATGATGGTGTCTGCAATCACTTGATCACTGCTGAATTCTACTGTCTTTTCAGCAACTTTATTCGACAACTCTTTTGCTTTATCCAGAAAACTCATATCTATCTCACGGTCACTTCACCTTGGCTTAAGAACGCTCGTAAGCCAGCACGGGAGCCAACCATCTCTCCGCTTCATCCATTGTCCAACCTTTACGCTTGGCATAATCTTCGACTTGATCTTTACCAATTTTTCCTACAGCAAAGAAAGTTGAATCCGGGTGCGCAAAGTAAAAACCCGAAACGGCTGCAGTAGGTACCATGGCAAAGGACTCGGTGATAATAATATCTGTATTTTTGGTGGCATCCAACAATTGGAACAATGGCCCTTTTTCTGTATGATCAGGGCAAGCAGGATAACCTGGCGCAGGACGAATACCCTGGTATTCTTCTTTAATCATTTGCTCATTTTCTAAATTTTCATTGGCAGCATAACCCCAGAACTCACGACGCACACGCATATGCATATGCTCAGCAAAAGCCTCTGCCAAGCGATCAGCTAATGCTTTGAGCACAATCGCACTGTAATCATCGTTAGCCTCCTCAAAGGCTTTGACGCGATCATCAATACCAAACCCAGCTGCTACAGCAAATAGGCCAATACTGTCTTTAATCTCTGTTTCTTTGGGTGCAATAAAATCTGATAAGCATCGATTGGGTTTTCCTGTTGGTTTAAGGCTTTGTTGGCGCAAGCAATGGTAAGTCATCGCAATCTTACTGCGCGTTTGATCGGTGTAGATTTCGATATCGTCCCCAACTGAATTAGCCGGGAACAAACCAATCACGGCATTGGCACTTAACCATTTTTGATCGACAATTTTCTTCAGCATAATTTGTGCGTCGTGGAATAAACCCGTCGCTGTTTCACCCACCACTTTGTCATCTAAGATGGCTGGATAACGCCCTGCTAACTCCCACGCTTGAAAGAACGGTGTCCAGTCGATATAGGGCACTATCTTCTCTAATGGATAATTATTCAAAGTACGAACACCCATTAATGCAGGCTCATGGACGCTGTAATTACTCCAATCTGTTTGATAAGCATTGGCACGTGCTTGCGCAATTGGCAGAATTTTAGACGGACCTTTTTTATTTTTGTGTCGAGCGCGTACTTTTTCATATTCGTCTTTCACACCCTGAATATAGCTAGTCTTTTGATCATCCGACATCAAGTTACTACATACACCCACCGCACGGCTGGCATCTGGCACCCACACGACCGTGCCATCATAATGCGGTGCAATTTTGACTGCAGTATGCACACGCGAGGTAGTTGCGCCACCAATCAACAAGGGAATCGTCATGCCCTCACGCTGCATTTCCTTGGCAACATGAGCCATTTCTTCCAGTGATGGTGTAATAAGTCCTGACAAACCAATAATGTCGGCATTTTCTTTTTTTGCCATTTCGAGAATTTGTGCACAAGGAACCATCACCCCCATGTTGACCACTTCGTAGTTATTGCATTGCAATACTACGGTGACAATATTCTTACCAATGTCATGCACATCGCCTTTCACAGTAGCAATGACGATTTTTCCTTTGGGTTTATTGTCACCTGAGCGTTTCTTCTCAGCTTCAATAAATGGTAACAAATGCGCCACGGCTTGCTTCATCACCCGCGCTGATTTAACCACCTGAGGTAAAAACATTTTACCCGCACCAAACAAGTCGCCAACCACTCCCATGCCATCCATCAATGGGCCTTCAATCACTTGAATGGGACGCCCACCCCTCTCCACAATCTCTAAGCGTGCAGACTCCGTATCTTCCACAATAAAAGTGGAAATACCCCTAACTAATGCATGTGTTATTCGCGCTTGAAGCGGCTCATCCCGCCAAGCAAGGTCTTCAATCTGCTCTTTTTTCTTACCTTTAAAATTCTCAGCAAAATCTACCAGGCGCTCGGTTGCATCATCACGCCGATTAAGTAAAACATCTTCAACCTTTTCCAGCAATTCAGCAGGAATATCTGAGTAAACGCCCAACTGTCCTGCATTCACTATACCCATGGTCAAGCCCGCTTTTACCGCATGGTATAAGAAAGCCGTGTGGATAGCTTCACGAATGGGCTCATTACCTCGGAAGGAAAACGAAACATTGGATACGCCGCCGCTGATCTTTGCATAAGGCAACGTTTTTTTAATCACACGAATCGCTTCAATAAAGTCTACACCGTAGTTATTATGCTCATCAATACCAGTCGCAATAGCAAAAATATTCGGGTCGAAAATAATGTCTTCAGGCGGGAAACCAACTTGGTTAACCAGAATATCGTAGCTACGAGAACAAATCTCGATCTTACGTTCCATGGTGTCGGCCTGACCCGTTTCATCAAATGCCATTACAATCACCGCCGCTCCATATCGACGAGCCAGTTTTGCATACTTGATAAAATCTTCTTCTCCCTCTTTCATGCTGATGGAGTTGATAATGGATTTACCTTGCACGCACTTTAAACCCGCCTCAATGACTGTCCATTTACTGGAATCCAGCATGATTGGTACTTTGCAGATATCAGGCTCAGCCGCTACTAAATTCAAAAAGGTCACCATCGCCTTTTCTGAGTCCAGCATCGCCTCATCCATATTGATATCAACAATTTGCGCGCCATTCTCAACCTGGCTACGTGCAACATCTAGAGCTTCAGCATATTTGTCATTCAGGATCAAACGGGCAAAAGCTTTAGAGCCAGTGACATTGGTGCGTTCACCAACGTTCACAAATAGCGAGTCGTCATCAATACT
This sequence comes from Nitrosomonas sp., assembly GCA_021774265.1. GTDB lineage: Bacteria > Pseudomonadota > Gammaproteobacteria > Burkholderiales > Nitrosomonadaceae > Nitrosomonas. Next base: position 1,061 of record JAJFJG010000143.1, on the reverse strand, counting down.
GAGTGATTCTAAACCCGACAGACGCAGTTTCTTAGGAATCTCTGGTATTTTACGTGGCGTAACGGTATTCACTGCTTCAGCAATAGCTTTAATATGTGCCGGTGTTGTACCACAACAACCGCCCACAATATTAACGAAACCAGACTCAGCGAAACCCTGAATTTGTTTAGCGGTATATTCGGGCGTTTCATCGTAACCAGTGTCTGACAACGGGTTTGGTAGTCCCGCATTCGGATGAACGCTTGTATATACACCGGCGACACTCGCTAGTTCCTCGATGTAAGGACGCATTAATTCCGCACCCAAGGCACAGTTGATACCCACAGATAGTGGGTTAGTATGACTCACTGAATTCCAAAAAGCTTCCGGTGTTTGCCCCGATAGTGTACGACCCGACGCATCGGTAATCGTCACAGAAATCATAATAGGCAAACGAACACTGTGATCATCAAAAAATTGATCAATGGCGAATAACGCAGCTTTTGAATTCAGTGAATCAAAAATAGTTTCCACCAGCAAAATATCTGCGCCGCCATCAACTAAGCCGCGAATTGATTCGGTGTAGTCGATGACCAATTGATCAAACGTAATACCTCGGAAACCCGGGTCATTCACATCAGGAGAAATTGACGCTGTTTTAGTGGTCGGCCCAATAACACCTGCAACAAAACGCGGTCTATCGGGAATTTTTTCTTCTATTGCTTTAATCGCCTCACGCGCCAGTTTTACCGCCTCAACATTTAGCTCATACACCAAATCTACCATGTGGTAGTCCGCCATAGAAGCGGCGTTGGAGTTAAACGTATTAGTCTCGATAATGTCAGCACCGGCCTCAAGATAGCCAGTATGAATCCCACGTATAACATCAGGCTGAGTCAGCGTTAATAAATCGTTATTGCCTTTTAGGTCATGTGGAAAATCAGCAAAACGTGTGCCGCGGTAATCAGCTTCTTCAAGCTTATGTCTTTGAATCATCGTACCCATCGCGCCATCAAGGATTAAAATGCGACGGGGAAATATTTCTTCCAGTAAAGTTGTACGAGGATTTTTATTCATAAATA
>JAJFJG010000142.1 GCA_021774265.1 Nitrosomonas sp. | reverse complement strand
TACAATTGCCCAACGTTACCGATTTGGAGTTCGAGGCATCGGTCACTGAGCTACATGAACTGGCAAAGACACTGGGGTTGTCGGTTGTGCACACATTCACGCAGAAGCGTACCAGCTTTGACGCGACGGCTTATCTAGGTGCTGGAAAGCGGCAGGAAATTAATCAGTTCGTAAACAACGAATCTGCATTTACTAAGTGGGGTGAAGCAGCGCAGACTACCGTCCTGGATGAAGATCCTATTGAAGTCATTCTGGTCGATCATGAGATTTCACCTTCACAGGCACGTAATCTCGAAAAGGAAATTGGTTGCGAGGTAATGGATCGCACCATGGTCATTCTTGAGATTTTTCATCGCAATGCCCGCTCACCTGCGGCGCGTGCACAGGTCGAAATTGCACGCCTCGGCTATATGGCACCACGTCTACGCGAAATGGCAAAACTCGCGGGGCCGCAAGGTCGACAACGCAGTGGCGTGGGTGGTCGAGGTGGCGGTGAGTCACACACTGAGCTGGATCGGCGCAAAATCCGTGATCGGATTGCTGAGTTACAGCTGGAAATTGTTGCGATGGATGTCGAACGCCAGACACAACGTGCACGACGTCAAGGGCGCCGGGGACTTGCTTGCGTGGCACTCGTTGGCTATACAAACGCAGGGAAGTCCACGTTAATGCGCGCACTCACTGGCAGCGAGGTGCTGGTGGCCAACAAACTCTTTGCAACACTCGACACGACTATGCGCACCCTATACCCCGAAAGTGTGCCGCGTATACTCGTCAGTGACACGGTTGGTTTCATCAAAAACCTGCCTCATGGCCTCGTCGCATCATTCAAATCAACACTTGATGAAGCGCTTGATGCATCGTTGTTGCTTCATATTATCGATGCAAGTGATCCTGGATTTGAACGCCAACTTAAGGTAACCGACGATGTACTTGCCGAGATCGAGGCACAAGACGTCCCGCGCATCCGTATTTTTAACAAAATCGATCACGTCGGAGACGCTGTGGCGCAAACAGAATGCGAAGCAGCCCTACTTGCAAAATACCCATCCTGCATAGTGATGAGCGCATGTCGGCCTGACGATGTGGCGAAGCTACACCAAACGATCATTGCGTTTTCTCAGCAGGATTTCATCGAAGACGAGCTTTTCCTTCCCTGGTCGGCGCAAAAACTACGCAGTGAAATTTTTACCAGTTGCAAAGTATTGGAAGAACGTGCGGATGATGAAGGCGCTTTTTTTCGGGTTCGTGGCGAGTCCGATGCTTTGAAAGATCTACGCGAGAAGGTTAATCAAATTTGCTCAAGCTAAAAAGGACATAAAAACTCAGTTGCTTGTTTTTAATCACGCACTTTAATCTGATCACAGGTCAAGAAATCAATTACTATGACCCCATTGATGCTCTGACCCCGTTGATGTGTAAGATGTGATAGTGTTCTTTTTTTGACAAAATATTTAGTAGCTACTTTATTGTTCGTATCATGTCTTGAATGTTTTGCAATTAAGTTACGCGTTTCTAAAATTCCTATGAAGTAAAAAAGGAGAAAAGGAGAAAAGGAGAAAAGGAGAATAAATATGACTACGGAAGAAATAACCATAATGATTATATCTTCATTATTATCAGGCATTGTGGGCGTGGTAATTTCAGCTTTTTATTACCGAAGGTATGAAAATCGTAAAACAAAAATGGATACATTTAAAAAGTTCTTTGCCAATAGGTATGATCTTAAAGGGGATGCTTTTTCGCAAGCTTTAAATGAACTATTTGTTGTCTTTAAAAACTCCAAGCAAGTAATGGCAGCCTTGTCACATCATCATGAAGCAGTAATAAACGGCAAGAATTCTGAAGATGAACTCGTTAAATTGTTTAAAGCCATGTGCAGAGACTTGAAACTTGATGCAACTGATTTTAACGATTCATTCTTTTTAACCCCTTACAATACAAGACAAAATTCAGCTATAACGAATCAATCAAGCGAGTTCAGGGTCTATTAAATAGCTCGCGCAGGATGGGTTCAACCCAACTGCTATCGAATTTAAAATTTCTATTGTATTGCATTCAGTTTTGATGGGCTACACCTATCCTACGTGCTCAAAGTCCAGATGTATGACTGCAATTTTATACCTTCTCAAAATCATCAACTGAATGCTTGGCATAACGTAGACACCCATGTAAGCCCCCAAAACTTACAGAACTCGTTGATAAAGTTAAAATCATTGACATATTCTCCAATGTATCATCTCTCACCCGGGGCTCTCCTGGTGGCTAATGTTATTCGATTAGGCGAACAGGGCATGACGCGTTAGTGGATAGAGATTTTGGAGTGATTGTTAATTGAGTGTGTGTCTCTAGATTTTGTAGAATTTAATCCACAACACTTTTTTGCATTCTGCAATCAGCATTCTCTCGCATTTGAAATGAATAATAATCACGGCCTAGGAGGCTATCCTAGAATAGGGATCGTAGCGAGGAGAAGCCTCCTAGCTTAAACCATTAACGCCGTCATGGTAGGAGTGTTCATCTCATCGTTACTGTGAAAGCCTCTCACCAGCAATACATACTTACCTTTTTCAGCTAGTTCTAATTCCAGGGCAACTTGTCGGGCAAGCCGATTCGGATTGGCTCTGCCTGCTTCTTCTTTAAGGATAGGAATAACGCTCCATAGCAGAGCCATGCGTCGGCAAACTTGCTCATTGCCGGTAATGGCAACTACCGGTGCCGCTGGCCGGGTTGAAACCATGGAGGCGACTGACATGCCGCTTTGGGACATGACTAGGATGGCCTTGGCGCCGAGGTTATGGGTCATATTATCGACAGCGTTTGCCATGGCGTCCCAGATAGGGATAGGCGTTTGTTGTACTGTTCTTACGTTTGAGGCATAAGCCCCGCTTTGCCAAAGGTGGGCCTCGGTCTGGCGTATGATGCGATCCATAATCTTGACTGCTTCTACGGGATAAGCCCCAGCTGCCGTTTCTGCCGACAGCATGACCGCATCAGTTCCTTGTGTTACGGCATTGGATATATCTGTGACTTCCGCTCGTGTCGGCCGTGCATGATCGATCATGGACTCCAACATCTGAGTGGCGACGATGGTAGGCTTAAATTTCTGGCGGGCCAGATTGATTAATTGGCTCTGTGCTACAGGCACCTCTTCTGGTTGCAGCTCGACACCCAAATCACCCCGCGCCACCATGATCGCATCGGTGACATCGAGAATATTATTGGCGTCATCAAGGGCCTCTGACTTTTCAATTTTGGCAATGATTGCCGCGGTGGCTCCTTTGTCTCGAATCAGTTTTTTCAGATCCTCAATATCGGCAGCACGACGAACAAAAGACAGAGCTAAGTAATCGACTCCAAGATCCAGAGCAAACTGTGCGTCTTCAATATCTTTTTCCGTCAAGGACGGTGCCGATACCTGCACCCCGGGCAGGTTAATGCCTTTATGGTTTGTCAGGATACCACCATGTATTACTGTGCATAAAATTTCAGTATCTTCTATATCATCCACCCGTAATTCCATAGCGCCGTCACTAAGTAGCATCCTATCACCACTCCGAACGTCGGAGGCCAATGGTTGATATTGAGAAGGGATAAGGCCATCCTCACCCAGGACGTCGCGGGTGGTCACAATCACTTGGTTACCAGACGTTAGGATAATTTCATTATTCTTAAATTTGCCGGCGCGGATCTTAGGGCCACACAGATCGACCAAAATGGCTACAACTTCATCTAGTTCTTTGCTGATGGCGCGGATATGCTGGTAGGCCTCACGGTGAAAGCCATAGTCGCCATGGGACATATTCAGACGAAAGACATTAACGCCTGCCTGAATTAATTGCCGAATGGTTTGCGGCTTGTCAGATGCCGGGCCAATCGTCGCGATTATTTTTGTCCTGCGTTGCTTAAGTAAGCTTATCTGGGTAACAATCGACATTGAAAGATCTCCGCGATTATTTTCAATCATTATACTGTCATGAACCAATTACATATTAACAGTATCTTTTCGCTCCACCTTAATAATCATTTAGGTAGCATTACGAGCATTGGTCTACCATAGTATTTTGCAAGATGACATGCCATAAATTCATAGGTTAAACCTGTCCTCCTGCATTATCTGGAGTGCCGTCGGGATAGTGCCGATCTTTTGATTGTGGCTCTGTATGTAGACGAGACCGGCGGATGTTTTTTTGTTTTGTCTTAAACATACAGAGACTCCATAATCATGAATAATATCCCTCAACCTTGTTCCTGTGCTGGCATTGGCTGCCGTTAACATAGCGTGGCAATCGATTTATCCAATGGCGATATCTTAGACAAGTTTGACATTTACCGCCGCCCAGAAGGATTCAAGCAATTTTCTGAACGTATTAAACATCATTTCCAGCAACATAGTAATAAAGTTGCTAAGGCTACAATGGCTATGCGTGACCTTTGGATAGTCTGGTGAAAGTACGTGGTTACCAGCTTTATAACATCAACAACCTGAAGCTAGCACGCTGTGAATACTCCATCGGCTAAAAGTCGGTGGCTTCAGGTTTTGGCTGAAAGCCCGGGTTAGTCGGCCCTTTGGCCGATTGCTTTGCTACACCACCTCAAAATCATCATCCGGTTCCGATGGCTTCTGATTCTTGATGTATTCCTTCCAAGCCTCATCCGTAACGTCACCACTTGATACTACCCAATACCCTCTTGCCCAAAAATGCTGACCCCAATATCATTTACGCAAATAGCTATACTCTGACAACAACTTGCGCGAACTCTTCTTTTTCAGGTATTGTACTGCTCTAGATACAGAAAGGTACGTAGGTATTTCTATCTTCGTAACGGTATTTGGGCGTCCATACCAAATGATATTTTCAGTCCCTTACAGTATGGCTTCCATGTTTATAATCTTGCATCCATAAAGAATATCATCCTTCGCCTAAAGGCGAGAGGTCTACTTATCCCTTGTCGGGGGCTTTAAAGAATTTTTTTCGGCTGCAGTCAAAATTGATCGTATTGATACCTGTATAGGCTTGGGGCTATTCCAATGACGAAACCACCAGCCGCTGGCCAAAGATGTACTCCAAGAAATCATTAATACAACATATGACCAATTGTTTTAGTTTTGCTGCAATGCTAATAGAGTAAGTAGAAAGCTACTAAACATGCCGCCAAATACGGTATATCAACAGCTCTCCCTCATCAAACCGTACGGCCTTCCGATATTTTTCATCTCAAGCATATGCATTTTTCCAAAACTGCGTTACAAGAGACTTATATAGCCCTAAGAAATCATACAAACACTTCCTTGGAAACTTGTGGTAAAACGCACCACTATTGCCGGGAAACAATGGGTATCAGGGTGGCAGACTAAAATCTAGCGTACGGTGCAACTTTCAAGTTAGGTGTTGCTACTTTGAACCAATATCGCACCGACCAAAACTAGACTAATCCCTAACAATTTCTTGACATTTATTGGTTTAACATCCATCCCGAAGGCACCAAACTGATCGATGAGAGTTGATCCTAGAAGCTGTCCTGCGACAATGCAGATAAAGAATAAGGCAATACCCAGCACTGGAGCAACGACAATGCTGCCCGCCACGACAGCGACGCCAATTATGCCGCCGATAACAATCCACCAGGGAAGCTCTTTGATTTGTGTTAAATCACCAGCACCTTTACCCCAGGTTAACCAGATGAGAAACACAAAAATAAAACTGATTGAAATTGAGATCGAAGCAGCCAATAAGGGGTTGCCCAACGTACGAGCCATAACAACATTGATTGGCGGTTGTAAAGCCAGAGAGGCACCAATCATAATGGCAATAGTAATATAGAAAAAGCTGTTCACAATTCGACTCCAGTGGAATATTAGGAAAAATGATTATATCCGTTGGCTACTGAATTGTGATCCTCCGAGCTTAGTCTAAGAGAAGATCCAATCTGCTTATTAATGACAAGTAATTCGATAGGTTTTCTCTCATACCTTATCAAAAAGCAGAAAATGTAATAAACAAACCGATTTTACCCATATAAGGACCCTTCTTCAGACAAAGAAACCGCAGATTTTTTAGGGTTTCATTGCCCCGTTTGGTTCGCTATAGTCGCTTTTCAAGTAAACTGCTTGCCTGACCGAAACACGCAAGAATCCATTTTTAGATTTGTAGAGAAACTCAATACCTAACCGCATTAAAAAGTTTAGCCGCGTGTATAAAATAGCGAAAAGTTGTCTGCTACCGCGGGTTTCATCCCAAAAGTATTTTTTGTATGACCACACTAAGCTCTCTTCCCAGCATTATTTCTTCCTGCCTGACAACTAACCTTTTGTTTAAACCAATAACGTCCGCGTAACGAATTATTAGCCGGTAAATTTGTAATGAGGAGATGACACGAACAGCTGATTCAGTCGAAAACTTAACGCATTGACTACCTGCACATAACGTTTCTTTAACATAAGCCATGATATTTTTTATGAAGCCTAAAAATCAAACTCTGAAAAATTAAATAGTAATCTTTAAAGTATTTTTAGGAACATCCAAGCTGCTAGATACACTTTCTTTCCAAGGAGAAAACAATGCTTTTCAAGAAACTGTGTTTTTTTATCGCCTTAATTCTTTGCTTTTCAAATTTAATTGCATCCGAAATAAATAAATTTCCGCCTAATGCCAATCAACAAAAGGAATTAGATGAGAATAAACAAACGCAACAAACTGCAGCGTCAAGGAAAAACAATGACGTTAAAGAAAACCAACAATCCAAAACGGATAAAAAGCCGAATATGGTTGATTACTGTAGAAAAAACACCTGCTAAGCGAGAATATTTATTTCTATTTCGAACAGGAGAAAGTAAATGCAAATTATTCGAATTGTCTTTATATCCGTTGTCATGATTTTTGCTCTAGGAATTGAAACTGTTTTCTCTGAGTCCCCACATTGGAACCATGAGGTGCAGGCGAATTGGGGCGGACTTGAAGATACATCTCAAACAGAAGTGCCTTTAATGTACCCCTTTGCAGAATGCAGTATCGGCAAGCACCAATCGCCGATTGATTTTGCGGCAGCAGAAATACAAAACGTGGGAAAATTAAACGAATTAAGGATTTGGTACGACGTTGATAAAGCTCCCGTCTTTTTTAATAGTGGTCATGGCGTTCAGGTCAATACATCCATTGGTTATAGAGGAGAGGTGGAGGTTGGAGATGAACTTTACCCACTCATCCAGTTTCACTTTCATGAGCCCAGCGAACATGTAGTTGGCAATAAAAATTTTGCTGCCGAATTACATTATGTTCACGTTAGGAGTGATGGAAAAATACTGGTTCTAGCTGTCGCGATAGAAGAAGATAAAGAGAACGCAACCTTTCAGACGATCTTGGATAATACCCCCGAAGATGGAGGAGGTCGGAATGAAAACACGGGGCTCAGCATTGATCCTGCCTCGCTACTTCCTGCCAATTATCACCATAGAGGAAATTTCTTCAGAATATCGGGCTCGTTAACAACTCCACCCTGCAGTGAAGGGGTGGCCTGGTATGTCCTACCCGAGCCGATTACGATATCAGCAGCCCAGCTTGCGCAACTGAAAGGATTCTATACGAACAATGCGAGACAAGCGCAGGATTTAAATGGGCGGGTTATATTAACAAAATAACCAGGCTACATCTTGATGTATCTCTTCTATCTACCCGTCAGTTTATTACCCGAGAATCGGCCGTAGGCCGATATCGGTTAAAACCACTGCATCCAAACTGTAGATCCATATAAAGCTACGCATGAAGCACACTCATTAAATAAAGCTGACTTTAACCAGCAATACCGAACCTACCGACTTTAGTCGGCAGTGCTTCAGTTTTACGCACGAAAAGATCAAGCATCCTAAAAACAGCAATTAATCAAAGTGGATAAAATTATTTTTTGCAAAAGAAAAATATTATGCATTTAGAGAGTGAAATGAAAAAGAGATTCCATAGAAACAAGCTATAAAAAACGATGTTTCCATTAAATAATTTGATGGCGGCGTGTAGAACATCCAGGACACCTAAAACAGCGTATTCGCTCAGTGTACACACACGTTAAATAAAATGTATGTGCAATACAGAATAAAAAAACTGAAAATTACCACTAGACCTTAATGGCAAGGTTTTCGAATCACGCATACTATTTTCTTTACTACGCTTTTGGCATTATTGGGTATTTTCATCAAAACACATGTTTTATTGTAGGCCAGCTATCTTGAGGTGAACTGAGGTCTGGCTAAGAATAAACAAAAGTGCAAACTGCATAAGCGTTATCGGCTACTGATAATGTCAAAGGTAAAATGAATCGCTAATAAGCAATCTCGCAACAAGGCCACACGAAATCACAAGTCAAAACTGTACCCACAATATTATCTGGGGAGGCCTAAAATAACACTAGCAACTATTTTTAAGTTTTTTTCTGGCTAATAAGCACAAGATATTTCTCTTGCAATTGATCTTTAGTCTCAACGACATTAGGGTCGCCAATAATGCAATCTACCGGGCACACTTCGACACATTGCGGGACATCATAATGTCCAACACATTCAGTACAATGACTAGAATCTATAAAATATATTTCCTCACCTTGAGAGATTGCATCGTTGGGACATTCTGGCTCACAAACATCACAATTAATACATTCATCAGTAATTATTAACGCCATTTCAACCTCTAAGATTGTTGTTATTATTCAAGCACAACATTACATCGCTACGTAATATAAAAAAACGGAAAAGTTTTATGCAAAAAAACAAGCTATATAGAGCACCTAGCAACTCAAGATTAGATCATCGAAATCTATTTCTTAATTTTATGATTTAATCGTTTCGCTACCAGTGGATGCACAAAACTATCAACGTCGCCACCTAATATCGCGATTTCTCTTACCATGGTCGCCGATATGAACATATACTGCTCAGATGGCGTCATAAACAAGGTTTCGACATCTGGATACATGCCACGGTTCATTCCTGCCATCTGAAATTCATATTCAAAATCAGATGCTACACGTAATCCTCTCAAAATTATTCTTGCCTCTTGTTGCCGCAGAAAACTCATCAACAAACCTGAAAAAGGAACAACAGTCACATTAGTACAATCAGCTAATACTTGTTGCGCCATATCTACACGCTCGTCCAACGTGAAAAATGGCTGTTTCCCGCTACTTACAGCCACCGCAACCACTACTTGATCAAAAAGACGCGACGCACGTCTAACCAAATCTTCATGGCCACAAGTAAAAGGGTCAAAGGTTCCCGGGTATATAACTTTATCCATTTGCATTGGCTAATTCTAGCAGTTGATAGCAAACTTTTCCCGATTGCTTACTACGTAAAACTTGCCAACATTCATCAAGCACCAATAATTTCTCGCTCTCAACATAGATCAAGCCTGCCTTAGCAAGATGCGTAGAAAGTAAAGACAACAACTCAGGCAACAATCCTAACCGGTAAGGAGGATCAAGAAAAACAACATCAAAAAAACGAGTATCAGAATTAATAAATGTCATAGCATCCATCAATTTCAACTCAACTTGCGCTGCTTGTAATTGGTCTGCACTAGCACGTAATGCCTTAAAAACGACAGCATCAGTCTCCACCATTACCACCTGCTTTGCACCACGCGATGCAGCCTCAAATCCCATCACACCACTTCCAGCGAACAGGTCCAAGCAAATCCTGCCACTGAGATCTTGTTCTAACCAATTGAAAACTGTCTCACGTACCCTATCAGGCGTGGGGCGTAAGTCATTTTGATGAGGAAAAGTAATGATACGGCTACGCCACTCGCCACCAATAATACGAATTTTTCCATTATTTGCAGCCATCAAAAATATGCAGACCCTTTATTCCGCCGCACCAACGACAACCGTAACCAATCCTTCTGGGTTAATCCGACGTTGAAACGCATCTTTAACTTGCGCGACAGTAACCTCCTCAACTGCCTTGATATAGTCACCTAGATACGTTAGTGGCAAATCATAAAACCCGATCATCGCAAGATAACCAATAATCTTTTGATTGCTATCAATTCTTAATGGAAATCCCCCGACAATATTCTGTTTAGCAGCAACTAGCTCACTCTCAGTCAGTCCATTCGCAACAAATTCTTCTAAGACATTCTGTGTTAATCTAAGCGCTTCATCTGCCTGATCTTTTTTAGTCTGCAAACCTATTTGAAACGGACCTTGCTCCTTAAATGGTGCAAAATAGCTATAGACGCTATAAGCCAAACCATGTTCTTGCCTTATCTCTTGCATTAGCCGAGAAACGAAACCGCCGCCACCAAGAATATAATTACCGACAAGTAATGGAAAATAATCTGGGTCATGCCGGCGCAAACCTGGGTATGCCATGAGAATATGGCTTTGCGCCGCGGGATGTGCGATTTTCTTAATTCCAGCCTTAGGCAACTGCACTGGTGGCAACTGGATACCGTCATTTCCTAAGGGCAAATCTCTTGTTAAAGATTCAGCAATACTCGCCGCTTCAATCCGATTTACATCACCCATAATGGCTATTACTGCATTTTTAGTCGTATAGTAGGTCTGATAAAATGCGACTAAATCTTCTCTTGAAACCGTTTCCAGCACACCAACCTCACCAGAACCTGACAGTCCATACGGATGATCGCCATATAGCATCTCCATCAATGCTCGACCAGCAATATAATCCGGCTTCATATTTGCCTCTTTAATCCCGGCAATAACTCGCGCACGCTCTCGTGCCAAAATAGACTCTGGAAATTCTGGGCGTTGAATAATTCGAGAAAAGATATCCAAGGCTTGCGTACGTTCACGTTCACTACTCAATGTCCGTAACGAAAAGCTTGCGCGATCTCGATCAAAACTACCGCCCTGTAACGCGCCAACATCTGCCAATGCCATTGCAATTTGATCCTCATTAAAACCATCCGCGCCCAAACTCATTAAACGTCGAGTTAAATTAGCATGGCCAGACTTTTCTGGTGTGTCCATGCTACTACCTGCGCTGAAATCAATACTAATATCAAGTATAGGCAGATCTCGATTCTCAACAAAATAAACGCGAACACCTGATGACGTTAGCCAATATTGAATAGGAAGAGAAGCAAAAGTTATTTGAACGTAAAAACCTAGTAACAGAAAAACCACGAAACGCATTAATCGCATAAAAACCTCTCTCTAACAGGCAACCAAAATTAATAACACCTACACGCTTTGAGTCCAAAATAACAACCTCTCTTCCAATTATCTAAGGAACTGCCTATAAATTCCAATCATATCTGGATTAAACCACACACTATTACAAACACCATGGCAATAACCATGTTAAATTGCTATAGAATACCTTTTAAAATAAGACCTACAAAGAATTGAAACAGAATGAAAAAAATTCATGATCGACGCATGGAAGAATGCATGATGAAATAACAAATTCCCATTTTCAAATATTATTTATGAATGAACTAGCACCCCTTCAACTTGACATTTTAGGATACAGTTAGCTTTTCAGTGCTACAGGCAAGGCAGGTCTTACAGACAATGGTCATCCACTTACCAAGACCCCTAACACCGCCAATAACACTGAAAAGCTAACTCGTAGGGCGTTCACAAGATTTCCCGGCTCCACGCTGCAGCCACTCGCCAAGGAAGCAACCATTTTCTGCCTACTGCGCCTCGTAACGAAACATCTTGTGAACGCTGTATTTTAAATTACCAAGTTGAAGGAGTATTGGTAGTTTTTTTAACAAAAAAGCAGTGCGATCTTTCAATTAATTTGGCAGAATGTGAACAGCCTAAAAACCTTACTTTAACCGGGGATAACAAAAATGAAATATAAAAGTTTTCAAGAGTTCAGTGCATATGTTGCTGAACGTAATCCAGTACAACCAGAATTTATACAGGCTGTTAAAGAAGTTATGGAAAGTCTGTGGCCTTTTATTACCGAAAACCGACGCTATGCTGAACATGGCGTACTAGATCGCTTGGTAGAACCTGAGCGCGTCATTATCTTCCGCGTAGCCTGGGTAGATGATCACAACGAAGTAAAAGTCAATCGTGGTTATCGAATACAACACAGCTCTTCAATCGGTCCCTATAAAGGCGGCACACGTTTTCATCCATCAGTTAATCTATCTATACTTAAATTTCTGGCGTTTGAGCAAACTTTTAAAAATGCTTTAACAACACTACCCATGGGCGGTGGTAAAGGTGGTTCAGATTTTGATCCTAAGGGAAAAAGCCCTGGTGAGATCATGCGTTTTTGTCAAGCCTATGCAAGTGAACTATTCCGTCACGTCGGGTCGAATACTGACGTTCCGGCCGGTGACATTGGTGTTGGTGGACGAGAAGTGGGTTATATGGCTGGTATGGTAAAAAAACTAGCCAATCAGTCAGATTGTATATTCACCGGGAAAGGTCTTAGTTTTGGCGGATCTTTGGTGCGTCCAGAAGCAACTGGTTATGGAACCGTATATTTTGCAGAAGAAGTACTGAAACACGCAGGACGTTCTTTCAATGGCCTACGTGTCTCTATTTCCGGCTCTGGCAATGTCGCCCAATTTGCAATTGAGAAAGCCATGGCACTGGGCGCCAAAGTTGTCACAGTTTCAGACTCAAGCGGTTCCGTAATCGATGAAGATGGTTTCACCACTGAAAAACTAGCGATTTTATCGGAAGTAAAAAATCATTTATATGAGCGTGTTGATGTATACGCCAAACGTATCAATGCAACCTTTGCACCAAACACAAAACCTTGGCACGTACCTGTAGATGTTGCCTTACCTTGTGCTACCCAGAATGAAATCAGCGGTGACGATGCGCAAACTTTGGTAAATAACGGTGTGATTTGTGTTGCAGAAGGTGCAAATATGCCATCAACTGCTGAAGCAATCGAATGTTTTCATAAGAACAAAGTGCTTTATGCACCAGGTAAAGCAAGCAATGCGGGAGGCGTCGCCACTTCTGGTCTAGAAATGAGTCAGCACGCAATGCGCCTTGCCTGGACACATGATGAAGTTGATGCCAGATTACTGGAAATTATGCAAGCCATCCATCGATCTTGCTTACAATTTGGCACCAAGCCCGATGGCAGTGTTAATTATGTCGATGGTGCCAACGTTGCTGGTTTTGTCAAAGTAGCTGATGCGATGTTAGGTCAGGGCGTGACCTAGAGCAACTAAGCTTTTTAAAAAAATAGAAACATACGGCATGTGGATTAATTTGAAAAATAGCGTATTAATCCACATGTATTTTTAGAATCACTTATTCATCAAAATCAGGCATACTACGAAAAATATTTATTAAAATTTAGCTTCATTAGTTTAAATCTTTACAGTACCACACTGAATTTACTCAATTAGTAGGCTATGAAAAGACATCTTTCTGGATTACTACTGCTATTTTATATTGGAACAACATCAGCTAACCTGGATAACGACTTTATTACTGCGCGTGATGCCTTTTATAAAGGAGATACAACACGCTTAGCTACCTACTCCAGTCGTTTACAAACTCATGTTCTTGCGCCTTTCGTCAATTATTACAAGTTACGACACCAACTACTAAACTCAAACACAGAAACCATCAGAAGCTTTATTTCTCAAAATAAAGATAGCGCCGTTTCTGACAGATTACGAAGTGAATGGTTAAAAATTCTAGGTAAGAACCAGCAATGGCAGTTATTTTCTGAGCAATACCAAGAATTAATTGATAAGAACATAGAGTTATTATGCTACTCCATGCAACAACGCTTACTCTCTGGAGATACAAGCGCACCTTATCATGCTCGCCAACTATGGTTTACCGAATATAGTATGCCGAATAGTTGCACCCCAGTTTTTGAGACATTAATAGCAAGCAGATCCATCTCTGAAGAAGATGTTTGGGCACGCATACGACTGTCACTTGAAACAGGGAAAACAGGCGTTGCCATACATATTAACCATCATTTACCTGAGGGTCAGGCGCTCAACCTAACTAGATTAAAAATATCAGAGGCCAATCCACTTCGCTACCTTGAACAACAGACGAAATTAGAAACCCGATCAGATCGTGAAATCGCTCTATATGCAATACAGAAACTACTTCTTAGCGACACCAACAGAGCTTATGCTCAATGGCTCAAAATTCGCGAACAATTCCCTGCAACAGACCAATCATACTTCTATGGAAAACTTGCTTTCCGTGCTGCGCTACGCCATGACTCACGCGCGCTTAGTTGGTTTACCAAAGCACAGAATGACAAGAACAAACTAACAGAAGAACAACTTGCTTGGAAAGCACGTGCTGCACTGCGAGAAGAAAACTGGGAATTACTATTAGAGACCATAGAAAGCATGCCCATTTTAGTGCAACAATCGGACATTTGGCGATATTGGATGGCGCGTGCGTTACAGGGTCAATCTAGGCATGAAGATGCCAATGCCATTTTTCCATTATTAAGCAACGAACATACTTATTATGGTCAATTAGCTAAAGAAGCCCTAGGCGCAACTCTTGAAGTACCATCAAAATCATACGAAACCAACACAGAAGAAATTAATACCATACAACAAGTACCCGGCATTCAACGTGCACTCACTTTGTTCCGGTTAAACCTTCGTATTGATGCTACTCGTGAATGGAACTGGGCCATACGTCATTTTGATGATGCACAATTACTGGCAGCAGCAAATGTTGCTTACCAACATGGCATTTATGATCGTGCAATTAATACTGCCGAGAAAACCGTCAACTATCATGATTATAATTTACGTTTTGTTGCGCCGCATCGTAACCAATTACAAAGCATTATACGGCCGCATGATCTTGATGAGGCATGGGTCTACGGGCTTATTCGCCAGGAAAGTAGATTTATCGCGGGTATCAGCTCAAGTGCCGGCGCAATGGGCTTAATGCAAGTTATGCCTGCGACAGCTAAATGGGTAGCCGAACAAATGGGAATGAAAAATTACCGTCAAAATCTTGCCGTAGAAATCGACACTAACCTTCGATTGGGAGCATATTATCTCAAGCATGTCTTGACGACACTAGACAACCAACCATTATTAGCCTCAGCAGCATATAACGCAGGTCCTGGACAAGCTCGACGTTGGCGTGCAACAAGACCAATGGAAGGCGCCATTTATGCTGAGACCATTCCCTATAGGGAAACCCGGGATTACGTTAAAAAAGTTTTAGATAATTCAATGTACTATGCCAGAATTCTAAAGCATGACGACAAATCACCTACACTAACGCAACGTCTAGGCGTCATCGCACCGAAATAGGACATAGCGCTGAAATGAAAATTTATCTAGTCGGCGGTTCAGTTCGCGATGAATTACTGGGACTTACCGTAAAAGATCATGACTATGTTGTTGTTGGCACCACACCTGAAACTATGGTTCAGCTGGGCTACCGTCCTGTTGGCAAAGATTTTCCTGTTTTTTTACATCCCCAAACGCACGAGCAATATGCACTCGCACGAACCGAGCGGAAAGTTTCACGCGGTTACAAGGGGTTTGATGTGTACACATCGCCAAAAATCACATTACAAGAAGACTTAGCACGACGAGACTTAACCATTAATGCGTTGGCTAAGGATGAAGATGGAAATATTATTGATCCATTTTATGGCATAGCGGATTTAGAAGCAGGTTTACTTCGCCATATCAGTCCAGCTTTCTCAGAAGATCCCGTACGCATTCTTAGAACGGCCCGATTTGCAGCACGTTTTGGTTTTCAAATAGCGCCTGAAACACTCGCTTTGATGAAAGAAATGGTTCATAACGGCGAAGTTGATGCATTGGTTCCTGAACGAGTCTGGCAAGAAATCGCACGTGGCTTAATGGAAAACCACCCTTCTCGCATGTTTTATATGCTGCGCGAATGCGGTGCTTTGGCGCGTATCATGCCTGAAGTTAATGTTTTATTTGGTGTGCCCCAACCCCCAAAACATCACCCAGAAATTGATACCGGCGTACATATCATGATGGCTATTGACCACGCTGCATCGAAAAATTATTCACTCTCAGTACGCTTTGCCACACTCACTCACGATCTAGGAAAAGGCACCACACCACCAGAAGAATGGCCACGTCATATTGGCCATGAAGCACGCAGCGTACAACTCACTAAAGATTTTTGCGAACGCATTAAAATCCCCAAAGATGAACGCAATCTGGCGCTATTGGTGGCAAAATTTCATGGAGATGTCCATCGCGCAGGGGAACTAAAACCAGCCACTATCGCCAACATGCTACAAGCCGTTGATGCTTATCGTAAGCCCGCAAGATTTAAGGAATTTTTGCTGGCTTGCTCGTGTGACTTTCATGGTCGCCCAGGTTACGCCAAAAAACCTTATCCTCAATCTGAACGACTAAACAATGCATTAATTGCAGCAAATCGTGTCAATACCGGGGAAATTGCAACATCCCTAAAAAAAACAGAATTACATTCAACTGATTTATCAACCGCAATTAACACTAAGATACGTGAAGCCCGTATCGCCAGCATCAAAACTCAGTTAACTTAACTCAATCTACATCAAACACATTCGGCGTCCGCGACATACGCTCAGCTTCTCCATTAGCAAGCATAAAAACATGATCCGCTGCATCTATCACTGCGGGTTGGTGTGACACAGCAATGATGGTCAGATCCTTGGATAATTTCTGCAATGTCTCGCAGATTGTCTGCTCACTTTCAGGGTCCAACGCACTAGTTGGCTCATCCAGGATTAAAAATTTCGGTTGATGCGCAAGCGCTCGCGCAATGGCAATCCGCTGACGTTGCCCTCCTGAAAGCAACCCGCCACGTTCACCAACAACCGACAGCATTCCCCCTGGCAGTAAACTCACAAACTCCCATGCACCCGCTTGTTTTAAAGCTCGTTCAGCATCAGCAGCTTCCAAGCTAGGCGCACCCACAAGAATATTACTCTGCACCGTGTCATGTAATAAAATCGTATCTTGTGAAACATAGCCAATCATATGTCGCCACTCACGCAAATTAATATCATGTAGCGAAACGTCATCAATTAGAATTTCACCCGATTTAGGCTCGGTTAGTCCACAAAGTAAGTCAAGTAATGTGCTTTTACCTGCACCAGATGGTCCCATAACAGCCGTAAATGATTGGATTGGCAAGTCAATGTCCATTTTATTAAAAATGGTCTTGTCGCCATAATTAAAGGAAATTTTGCGTAAACTAATGCCTTTCTCTAGAGTCGGCAGCAACATACCTGTTGTTCGCTCAGCCTCTGCTTCTGCTTCCTCAGCCGCTTTACGCAAAGCCCAGTAAGCACTTTCTTGTACAGTCAATTGTTGATAGCGGCGCTGTGTTTTATTCAGTAAACCTAGGATACGTGTTAGTAAAAAAACCATCACCATCACTTCAGGCAGAGACAATTCCCAAGTCACCAATGCCAAATACAAACCGCTGGCTGTTAATGCCGCCAGTATCGGTTCTTGCAAAGCCATCAAAGCAGATCTGTTCATCACTTCTCTACGCGTGGCTTTTTCCAACTGCTGCGTTTGCTCGTGCAAAATAGCATCCGCCACATTGTCTCTAGCCATTGCTTTCAGTGACTTAACTGAACCTAACACATCGGACAAATAAGTTAATAAATGCCGCAACAGCTTTGTCTGTTTATTACCTGCTCGACGCGTCGCACTGACCAAACGATTGAGCGCAATTAACAAGAACAAGCCAATAAAAAGCGAAGCCAGTGTCGCTTCCCAAGAAATAAACAACGCAACAATCGCATAAACCATCACTTGCATCGACAGCGCCAACACGTTAACGCTATGCTCAAAACCATTTGCAGCACGATAAGCTTCGGTCGCCACAGAATTTGCCAACGCGCCCACAGGCTGACGCAAATAATATTGCCAACGACTAGCCAGCAACGCTTCAATTAATTGCAAACGCAACGCTGTCGCTACATGCGCAACGGTGTATCCCACTTGGCGATTAGCAAGCAGCAAAATCACCCCCTTCAGAAACATGCCTCCGACAATAACCAACAAAATGGTATCTAGCGTTGGTTCAATGCCAATATTTTGCAACGCGTCCGTCATGAAGCGTCCAATGCCAGAATCATCTGATTCACCCACAGCAATCGACAATAAAGGCAACAAGGCCGTCAAACTCAATCCCTCAGCAACACCTGCTGCTAATAACGCGATCAATACAAACGCGCTGCGCCGAGGAAAAACCATAATGTAAGTAAAGAGGGTATTCATGAGGTAATGATGAGTGTTATCGGTTATAAACTATGACAATGAAGCGGCAGTTCCCTATCCATCGAATGAGTGCTTGGAATCAGGCACATCACATAACACCCCATCAACTAGCTGCTTTACGCGCTCCGCACGATTGGCTAATTGCGCATCATGAGTAACGATTATCAAGCTAGCACTCACCTTGTGGTTCAGCTCCAACATAATATTAAAAACACTGTCTGCGGTATGTCGATCAAGATTACCTGTTGGTTCATCTGCCAAAACACACGCAGGTTGGGTCACTAACGCACGCGCCACGGCGGCACGTTGGCGTTCACCACCGGAAAGCTCGCTAGGCGTATGACTGAGTCTATGCTCTAACCCTACTTGTTTTAAAATCTCTGCGGCGCGTTCATAAGCTTCACTATTGCTTAATCGCCTGATTAAAAGCGGCATAGCAACATTCTCCAGCGCACTAAACTCAGGCAACAAATGGTGAAATTGGTAAATAAACCCAAGCGAACCATTACGTAACTGACAACGCGCCTCTTCTTTTATATTGAGAATATCCTGGCCCAGTATTTGAATTTCACCACTGCTAGGAGCATCCAAACCACCTAGCAAATGCAGCAAGGTGCTTTTTCCAGACCCAGATGCACCAATAATAGCAAGCGTCTCACCTTTAGACACATCCAGGTCAACACCGCCTAAAACAGGCACCTCGTGCTCACCTTGGTGAAAAACTTTATATAAGTTTCGGCAGGAAATCACCACATTACTCATAACGTAGTGCCTCTACCGGATTAACCTTGGAAGCTCGATAACTCGGATAAATCGTAGCTAACAGACTCAAAATGAATGATACCGATGCGACCGTCACAATGTCAGCAAGTTGTGGGTCTGTAGGAATTTCACTGATGTAATAAATCTCTCGAGACAAAAATTGCACCTTGAACACCCATTCAATGAACGCAACCACTTCGCCCACATTATAGGCTAAAAGCACACCACCAATGAGTCCCAGTATGGTTCCAAAAACACCAATAAATGTCCCCTGAACAATAAATATTTTCATAATACTTCGCGGACTTGCGCCTAATGTCCGCAAAATCGCAATGTCCGATTGTTTGTCTGTCACCGCCATCACTAAAGTAGAAACAATATTAAATGCCGCAACCGCAATGATTAAAGCTAATATCAGCGACAACATACGTTTTTCTATCTGAATCGCCCGAAAATAATTCGCGTGCTGGCGCGTCCAATCACTAATATAACTGTCCACAGAAATCATAGTAGAAAGCTCACGCACCACTTGCGGTGCGTCAAACATATCATTTAATTTCAAACGTACACCTGACACACTATGCGGCATTCGATAAAGTTTTTGTGCATCGGCCATATGAATCAACACCAAACCGGAGTCATACTCAAAATGCCCCGCTTCAAAAATCCCGATCACCGTAAACTGCTTAAGGCGAGGTAAGATACCCGCTGGTGTCACCTGCCCTTGCGGTGAAATCAAAACAATCTTATCGCCCCTGAACGCACCCAACGCACGCGCCAATTCCATGCCAATGACCATACCAAATTCACCAGGCTTCAAATGATCCAATTCACCACTCACCATCATCTTTGCAAAATCGGCCACATCATCTTCCAACTCAGGCAGCACACCGCGCACCAGCACACCCTGAACCACCTGGTTATAGGACAGCATTCCCTGCGCACTAACGTATGGCGCAGCCGCTTGCACGGACGGATGTTTATTCACCTCATCTACTGTTCGCGGCCAATCTCTTAGATTGCCATCCATACCACTCACTTGGACATGCGACGCCACCCCAAGAATCCGCGACCGCACTTCTTCCTGGAACCCATTCATCACCGACATTACCGTGATCAACGCGGTCATCCCAAGGGTAATACCCATCAAGGAAATTAAAGAAATAAAAGAAATAAAGTGATTACGCCGCTTAGCGCGTGTGTAACGCAAACCGATGAAAAGTTCGTAGGGAGACACTAATTAATATACCTATCGTAAATCTGAGCATGGAGTTTGACACATTTGAGCTTGGCTTAATAGACTACATCATCGTAACGTTGAAATCTCTCCATCAAACCAAATTGACAAACAACTACGAACACAGCTTTTTAATAGATTTATAACACAGCATGATGGCAGAATTTATATCTGCAACAAAAACGGCTCATCCATCAATGCAACTTGCTCGCGTAATTCAAGAACACGGTCCTGCCAGTAATGTTGGGTATTGAACCAAGAAAACGTCTGCTGAAAAGCAGGGTCATCCCAACGACGTGCTAACCATGCTGAATAATGAATCAAACGTAGCGTACGTAATGCCTCGATTAGGTGAAGCTCCCGCTCATTAAACTCACAAAAAACCTCATATCCAGCCAACACATCATTTAATTGTCGCACCATATCGGCGCGCTCACCAGAAAGCAGCATCCACAAATCCTGCATCGCTGGCCCCATGCGACTGTCGTCAAAATCTACAAAATGTGGCCCTACATCAGTCCACAATACATTGCCCATATGGCAATCGCCATGCAGACGCAATGACCGCACCTCACCCGCACGCTCAAAGCAGTGACACGCACCCTCTAAAGCTTGATTCACTACACTTCGATAAGCGACATCAAGGTCAGGTGGAATAAAATCATGTGCCAGTAGATAATCACGTGACTGTTCGCCAAAGCTTGCAATATCCAACGTAGGACGTTCATCAAACGGTTTAATTGCACCAATAGCATGGATACGACCAAGAAAACGTCCCATCCATTCCAACGTGTTCCGGTCATCCAGCTCAGGTGCACGACCGCCGTGTTTTGGGAAAACAGAGAAACGAAATCCTTCATAATGATGCAGTGACACGCCATCTATCACCAACGCAGGCACGACAGGAATTTCACTATCAACTAGCTCCTGCACAAACGCATGTTCTTCAAGAATAGCTGCATCTGTCCAACGACAGGGACGATAGAACTTCGCCACCAAAGGCGGCCCTTCTTCCATACCAATCTGATAAACACGGTTTTCATAACTATTCAGCGCCAATAAATGGCCATCACATATAAAACCAATGCTTTTTATAGCATTCAAAACGTAATCAGGAGAGAGTGTCGAAAAATTTTCCGGGAGTAAGTTAGTCGTTTTAGTCACCACAGGTTATTCAGAATAAACACCCACTTTTTCATGTTTTGGTGAGCATGGATTGTCATGCAAACAGTGTACCCTATTCTTAGTACATAGTTGCCCAACACAAGCGGCACGCAGAATTAGACCCAAAGCTACCGTAATTAAATTATCTGCGGCCTAACAACTGGAGCTTTAACATTATTTCAAAGTGAGATTTTCATCTTTCGATCAACCCAAAAATCAATACTGAAATAACGCCCAGCACCAATGAAAAATAACACCAGCAGCATAATAAAATAGGTTGCAGCAAATTCAATACCATTATTGAGAACCACAATACTCCCCTGGCCAGTCAACCAATCATAATGACCATGTTGTTGAAGTATTTCTTTGGCTGCACTGAGGCGTTCAGCAGCTTCTTGAGCATCACCACAGTTAAAAGGACAAAATTTAGTGTCAGCAATAGCTTGCCAGCCATGTTGCCAGTGTACGGAGATCATTGCGACAGCCATCGCAATCATTAGAGGGATAGAAGCCCAACGTACCGCCAGACCAATTGCCAACAAAATAGCGCCTATAACTTCTGTAGATGCTGCCGACCAAGCCAAAATGATGGGATAAGGTAGGCCTAATCCCCAATCTGGATTACCAAACCAGACGGCGGTACTTTCTATATCAGAAAGTTTACTGGTACCCGCCATCCAAAAAATCGGCGCCAAGTACAACCTCAAAGCCAAAGGAGCTAAAAAATCTAATATACGTGTCGCATTTAACATACGCTGAAAGAATCGAAGAAAACTCATGCTGAATACACCTCAAAAAATAAAAAATGATTGCGCATACACTAGTTTTATATTTCATCAAGATCATCCTCTGGCACCATTCACATAGGCGGCAGTTAGTTGATGTGTCGGCGTTTCAAAAATATGCTGGCAGCGGCCAAATTCAACCAGTTGGCCTGCGCGCTCTTTAACCCAGAAAAAAGCCGCATAATTTGCAATGCGCCGTGCCTGGGAAAGGTTATGCGTCACAATAACAATGGTGTAACGACCTTGCAATCGACTAATCAGGTCCTCCACCACGCCCGACGCAATGGGATCCAGCGCGCTACAAGGTTCATCCATGAGAAGAATTTTGGGATTTAAAGCCAATACACGGGCAATACAAAGTCGCTGTTGCTGACCGCCTGATAAACTCAGTGCTGCGGTATCCAGACGATCACATACCTCATCCCACAAACCCACATCACGTAGCACTTGCTCACTAATGACTTCTATTTCTGAGCGCCCCGTGATGCCATGCTCCTGCAGCGGCAAAGAAAGATTACGACGAATAGACAGCGGGAATGGCGTAGGTTTCTGGAATACCATACCAATTTGTCGACGCAACACCTGAACATTACTGTCTGGATGATAGACATCATTATCTTCAACACGGATATGCCCCTCAACCTTGCAATCAGGGATCATATCGGTCAGGCGGTTAATGGCCGACAAGAAACTAGTTTTACCACATCCAGAAGGCCCAATTAACGCCGTAATACAGCCGCGATAAATATCCAACGTCACGTTATCTAATGCTTTTTTATTACCATAATGCAGCGACAGATTCTCAACCTGAATGACGGGGTGAGGGTCACAACAT
>JAJFJG010000141.1 GCA_021774265.1 Nitrosomonas sp. | reverse complement strand
CGCTTCGTCGCTGAGACCTCCATGCCAGACACCAACCAGTAACATTTTGAATAACAATAGTCCAGGATAGGCTGGGCGGCCTGTTACATCAGATTTAGGAGAATAATGTTGGTTAATGGATTTTTCGATGGGCTTCCAATCAATTAAATGATCAACTTGACTCAGAAAGTTGCCTTTACGGGTACGGCGAATGACATCAAAATCAGAGAAACTCATAACTTACATTTAACAGACTGATTAGATGCTAAATTTTACTACAGAATACATTTTTGATGGGGGTTTGCCGTGCAAAGGTCTCTCAGTATGAATACACGCCTATGTTTTAATGCTTTAGCCTTTGAAAATTCTTTGCTGGTGTAGCATGGGCTTATACGATGTTTTAGGTGAGGATGTTGTTGCTTGCCAGTCAGCGTATAGATATTTAATTGAAAATTATGTGCCTGATAGAACAATCAAAGCAATTAGAATGGCAACGAATAAAACATGAGCGTTAGGCAATGATAGATCTCAGCACAGACTAAAGATTTCACTAAAAGACTAGCCGAACTAAAATCGCGTGGCGGCGATAGACGGTCAGAGAAAGTCAGAAAAGCTAATTATCTGACTTTATTGACTTTGAAATATGCGGGTCTTTTGCGTTAATTTTTAATAAGCTGAGCAATATGTTCAAGTAAATCTTTCTCATTATAAGGTTTGCCAAGAAAGACATTAACGCCTAATTCATCTGCCATCTTACGGTGTTTCTCTGCGGTGCGGGATGAGATGATGATGATGGGTATGTCTTTTGTTTTAAGGTTATTTTTTATGTTTTTAATTAATTCGAAGCCATTTATCTGTGGCATTTCTAGGTCAACCAGCATCACATCTGGAATGGCATCTTGCAGTAGTTTGATGGCACTTAAGCCTTCTTTTGCGATGAGGACTTCGCTGCCTTCACGTTCTAGTAAACGTCTGGTAGCTTTTCTGACGGTTAATGAGTCATCTACTACCATGATTGTTGGCTTTGTTGGCACTTTTTGTTGAGGAGCGGATGCAAAAACAGGAAGATCTGTAAATATTTCTTTTGCTTCCTTGCGTTGCATCAGTTTGATTGGATTGATGATTAGAATAATTTCTCCGTCTCCCATAATGGAGGCACCTTCAACGCCTGGCGCTTGAGAGAGCTGTGGGCCCATATTTTTGACGACGACTTCGCTATTGCCGAGTAATTCATCGATATGAATCGATAAATGCAACGTGCCACTATGTAGCATCAACAGTCTATTGTGTCGCTTAATATCAGGTATTTTTGTTGTTTCTCCAAGTAAGTGCGGTAGATAAGCTAAAGGGTAATTTTTCTCGTTAAACATAATTTGATGATCCTCATAAGCAGCGTTAAGAGCATCTGCACCGAGTTCATGAATATGTTCTACGGTAACGGCGCGCACTGCGTAGGTGTTTTCTCCAGCACGCACCATGACTGTTTGTGCCACCGCTAAGGTTAGTGGTAAGTAAATACTAAATGTTGTACCCCTGTTAGCTTCAGACTGAATTTCAATACGACCGCCAAGTGCGGTGATCTCATTTTGAACCACGTCCATGCCAATGCCGCGCCCGGCAATACCGGTGATTTCTTTATTGGTGGATAGGCCCTGGGTAAAAATGAGCGCTGTGAGCTGGTCTTTATCCAGTGTCTCATTATCTTGAATCAGTCCTAGACGAACGGCTTCTTCGCGAATACGCGTCGTATCTAACCCACTGCCATCGTCACTCAGTGTGATGATAACTTCATTGCCTTCTTGCATAAGCTTAATGGCGACTGTACCAACTTCTGGTTTGTCAAGTTGTAGTCGTTGTGTGGGCTCTTCAATGCCATGTGCGACGGCATTGCGTAATAAATGTTCCAGCGGCGAGTTTAAACGATCCAAGACACTGCGGTCTATTTCAACGTCAGCACCTTGGATGTCTAGGTTGGCTTTTTTGCTTAGGTCGTCGGTGGTTTGTTGGATGATGCGGTTGAAATGCTCAGTTGTGCTGCCAAATGTAACGGTGCGTATACGTATGAGTTCCTGCTGTAGCTGACGATTCATACGCGATTGTTGGGTGACGGCTTCTTCTGCTGCGCTATGGGTTGTTTGTAGGCTTTGTTGTACCGTGACTACATCATCAACACTCTCAGCCATTAAGCGAGTGAGTTCCTGGAAACGTGTGAGTTGATTAAACTCTAGTGGGTCAAGGGTTGGGTCGCCTTCCTGAGTTTGCGACTTCATTTGGGTTTCTGCTTGAATTTCAACTTCACGTAATTGACCGCGTAAACGTTCAACGCTTTCGTTCAAGTCTTGCAATGATTCCTTGAAATTATAGAGCTGCGCTTCGACCTTGGAGCGTGCAATACTCATTTCGCCTGATTCATTGACTAAATGATCGATTAGCTCAGCATTAACGCGAAGGAGTGATTTCTGTGTTGGTGTATCAAGGGTTTTTTTTGTGCTCTGTGCGCTATCTGAAGTTTCGACATCTGGTGTTGGTGATGCTTCAGTGGTTAATGTTTCGTCGCTTGGTTTTTCCGTATGTGTTTCTGGCAACCGTGGGTTCTGAATGCGATTAATACGGTCATTAATGTCATCGAAGCCAACCTTCAGTTTCTCGATCATTGGAACGGAAACAACCGCTTCATTGGCTATATTCTCAACACCGCTTTCTAAGTCGTGTATCAATTTACTCAGATGCATGGCACCTGCCATGCGCGCACCTCCCTTAAGCGTATGCAACGCTCTTAGTAATACTTTAGGGATAAGAATATCTTGGGGAAGAATGATCCAAGCACGTAGTTTCCCTTCAACCTCTGGTATGAGTTCTTGCGCCTCTTCAAAAAAGACTTCCCATAGTTCCAGGTTAACATCGATTTTTTTATCGTGGGGCTTGAGTTCTGGTTCTGCTGGAAAACTTGTTGGCATTAACAGTGGACTTGAGAGTAGTCCTTGATCGTTAGCAATGCATGTTTGTGGTTTATTATCTTTGGATGCTGCGGGTTGTTCTTCTTGTTCGAGTAATTGAGTTAATTCTTGTGCAAGCACTTTACCTGTTAGTAAATCTGATGCGTTTGGTAATTTCCGGTTATTAATATTTTGCAGCATGATATCCAGCAGAGTAATGATTTCTCGCGCACATTCAAGGCTGGCTTTGTTGGGCCGCAAGTCGTCTTCCTGGAGGAATAAAAGCCATTGTTCCACTATAGAAGCAAGGTCGGCAATGAATGTGAACCTCAATGTTAGAGCTGTACTAGATAACGTGCGTGCGGCGAGTACAAAGTTATCATTCGCCGTAGTGTCGTCTTGCAGTGCTAGTGTATTAAGCTCGTTTTCAAGTGTGTTGAGGTGTTGATAGGCCTTGGTAATGAAGATGTCGAATAAATCGTGTGGGATAGTCAAGTCGCCAATAATAATATTGGTGTTGGTGTTTTCATCTGGCGTTGGTTCAGATTGAGTCGCTTCAGCATTGTTTGGCTTGTCTGATATGAGTTCGTCAATTAGATGTTGTATTTTAGCTGCATCAATTTCAGTGGTTCCATGCTGCTTCAGATTGTTACACCATGAACTGAATGTTTCATGTGCTTGGGTAATTAGGTGGAGTAATTCTTCTGTGATGGGCTTCTGGTCGTTGGCCCAGTGCTCTAAGACCTGCTCCATATTCCAAGCTACTTCACCAAGATCATGCAACTTAACCATGCGCCCATTGCCTTTTAGCGTGTGGAAACTACGCATGAGTGAGGTTATTGATTCGGTTTGAGTGACATCATCACGACAGGCTTGTAGATTACCCAATATTTCAGTAAGCACTGCGTCGGCTTCTTCAAGGAATATGCTGAGTAATTCTGGGTCAATAACGTTTGTTTCTTCTGTTGTTGATGCCTCGTTTTTTGTCAGTGTTGTGTCAGTAACTGTATTAGTACTCACCACGTCTTCTGACGATGTTGCCGTGTCATCAAACTGCGCGATAGCCATTTCGATAATATTGTTATCTTTCGGTTGAGCGTTCTTCATTGCTGCAAGGAAGAAACCGAGGCTGCTGATACCATTGGCGATGAGTGACTGCTCGGGTGGAGTGACCTCATGCGCAGGATCGGAGAATTTGTCGGCTAAATTGTAACAATGACGCAATAGAACATTGGCACGACCAAGGTCAGATATGGCTAATGCACTGGCTATTTGGTCGAACAGTAATGGTAGTTTTTGCAGCTCGGGACGTAATGTTGGATTAACGAAGAACTTATCTAGTGTGCCTTCTATTTTTCCTAAGTTAGCTAGTATTTCAATGGCTGCCTGCGCGTGTAATGCTTTTTCTTGCGCATAATGCCCTGATTGAATTGAGCTGGGTTCATCGGTTAACTCAGTATCGTCTTCGCTTGTGGTGAAGAGGCGCAAGTGTTCAACTAAGGTCTCAACCTGATCAGGGTATTCTGGTGACAGTTGGTTAAGACTCTCAAGTGAGGTTTTTACCAGTAACAGAGCAGCAGCTAATTCCAGTGCTAATGCTTCACTCATATCTTGTGATTGAGTGTGTAAATGGGTGACAGTATCATTAATTGCTGTAATGAGTTTTTCAAATGGTGGGCAGTTGACTTCAATGACTAATTGCTTGAGTTCCTCAGTATGGCTGTGGAGTGGTTCAAAGTTATTACGCTCACCTGAGCTAAATTTATCCAAATCATCAAAAGTCAGCGCCAAGGTTTTACGCATGGTTTCAAGTGCTGTTTGTTCATCAATCGCTTGTGATGTATCTGATAAATCATTTGGGGCTGCGAGTTGATTGGGCCATTCATATGTGTGACTGATTTCACGAATGCGTTCGCTGTCGGCGTTGCTGTTCGCGATTTGATAAAGTACGTCGCGCATGAGCTGACCAGGTGAGGATGGCCTGCCATCAGCCAAGCGACGAATTTCTTGCTCTATTCTTCCACACAGTTTGCGTGTGGGTAATTCAGCCTTTGATTCTAGTTGCAAGAGGTGATCCATGAATCCTGTGCATGCCCACCAGAATGATCGCTGCTTTTTAGAGCCAGGAAATTTTTCAATCTGACTGACAGCATCAGCCATCTGTTGCAAACTTTCTTTGTCGCTAGAATCACGAACCCATTTGAGAAAAGCAGTTTGGTAGGCGGAGCACGTTTTTTTGACTAATGTGCCAACCTCATATGGCGCCATGTTGAATAAAGCGGCTTGAAATGATGGCTCGGACACCATTCGAGACACAAGTAGCGAGCTTTCGGATACATTCTCAATACCTTGTGCGTGCATGACGTCACGGTAAACAGGGAATAGGCGTAGCGAGTTTTCTTCTGCGCCTTCAATGAGCTCATTCAGATAATGTAGCAGTGCGTGAGTGGTTTGTTGGATTGTTTCAACGACAGACGGTTCTGGTTCAATGTTTTTTTCTGCTAGTTCGCTCATCAGTTTTTCCATTTGTTGGCTAACGATGGCGATATCGTTTAGTTCCAGCATGTCGAGTAGATCATTTAACTGATGGACATAGGTTAGGCACGATTCGATTTGAAGACTATCATTTGTATTATGCGCGTATGCTTTTAAGTATTTATTAATTAACAAAAAAATTTCATCAATCCCATCTTTGATGCCGATAATAGAAGTAATATCGAGCTTAGTTTTTGTATTCATATTTACACTTTAAAACTTGATACGGATGCTTTTAACTTAGATGCAGAGTTCGTCATTTGCTTGATTGATTCAGTAGTTTTTGTTGTGCCTTGGGTTGTTTGGCGAGTGACTTCTAAAATGGCTTCCATATTTCTTACTACACGGTCAGCTTCGCGTGCTTGTGTGTCGGTGTTGTCAGAGATATTGGCTACCAGTTTTTCCAGGTGCTTTGAAACTTTTTCGATTTCTTCCAACGCATCACCCGCGATATCAGAACGTTTTGCGCCTTCAGCTACACCTGATGTACTTTTCTCCATTGCGACTATGGCGTCTAGTGTGTCGCCTTGAATAGTTTTTACCAATGTGTCGATCTGTTTTGTCGCCTCTGCAGATCGTTCGGCTAATCGTTGCACTTCATTAGCGATGACAGTAAACCCACGTCCTGCTTCACCTGCTGAAGCTGCTTGAATGGCTGCGTTTAGCGCTAGTATATTGGTTTGCTCGGTGATGTCCGATATGAGGGCTACAATCTCACCGATTTTCTGTGAGCTTTCACCAAGGCGTTTGATTCTTTTTGAAGTTTCTTGAATGGTGGTGCGGATTTCTTTCATGCCGGCAATAGAATCACGAACGGCAATGGTTCCTTTTTCTGCTGTTGCCAGGGATTGTTTGGCTACCTTGGCGGTTTCCGCCGTGGTTTCAGATACATTGCTAATGGACTCGGCAATACCTAGCACCGCCATAGTTGTATCTTCAATGTTCTCGGATTGTTTTTGTGCTGCGACAAGTAGCTTAGAAGAAACTTGTTGCGCCTGATTGGATGCGTTGACAACTTGAGTGGTAGCGCGGTTAACACCCGCAACTAGGTTATGTAGTTCTTCAATGGTGAAATTAATAGAGTCTGCGATAGCGCCGGTCATGTTGTCAGCGACTTTGGTGCGTACTGTCAAATCACCATTTGCCATTTTTTCCATATCATCAAGTAAACGCAATATGGCTTGCTCAGTTTCATCAAATTCTTTTTTGCTGTCTAATAATTTCTGGCGCATGTTGCTAGTGATTGATCTGGAAAATAAAAACAATGCCAACATAGCGAGCGTACCTAAAGCATAAACGCCCCAACTTAGCTGATGTTCTGTCGCGGTATTCTTTTCTGCGATAGCATTTTCTAATGCACTGGCTTTAATCAGTATGGCTTCATTGTCGCTAAGTAGCTTTTGTACGGTGAATTTAATGGTGATGATTTTTGAAATTTCTTGTTGAAAATTGTTGGCGTGGTCGTCAATGACGTGGAACAGTGCTTGTATTTGTTGCAGTATCCTCAGTGCTTCTGCATCTTTAATGGCGGCTACTCGTAAGCCATTGTTACCTTGATTCAACGCTGTGATAAGAATCGACAGTCGTTCTCTATCTTTGGTTAGTTGATTGCCTATTTCAGAGATCGGATATTCGCTAGGGAGAACCGTATTGATGCTTTTAGTAATACTTTGAGCGAGTACTTTCATAGCTTCAGCCGCTATGACTTCATTGGGGAAATTGCCCATTCTTTCGACACGAGTGGTTAATTGATCAATGAAACTCAGTAGTTTCGCATTAACCGTATTAATTTCGTTAACATTACCACCTAGTCTGACTAATGTACTTTGATTTTTTAAGATCAGATTAATCTTTTTGTCTTCAGCCAGCCATTGCTCACGAAAGGCATTGAGTGATGTTGCAGCTGCTCCTTTATATATAGCCGCAATTTCCATGCCGCGATAAACACCGCCTTGTGTCAAAATTGTGAGGTGTGTACCGAGTTGATGACGGCTGTCTTGAAGTTGCGCGAATGCGCTCGCGTGACCGAGTATGGTTTGTTGAGATGCTTTGGCAATGCGCTGGCTGTGCGTCTGTATACGCCCAGTGATTTCCTGGTAAGCGGCATCATGTTTGGTTTGATGAATGCTATATGCCAAAGTGGCCATGATAGCGATTATAAAAGTGACAAATAGCCCAAAAAATAGACAGCTGGTTTTTGAAACCGTGGCGTACCAAGGTGCTTGTTTGGGCTTATTCGAGGGGTCGGGTCGTTTGTAGGGTTGGGGAAAGACGATTTTAGTCGGCCTGCTTTTAACGGCAGTTTTGTCAGGCGTTTTTTTTAGTTTAGATAAAATACCTGCCATTAATTTCCCCGTCAGCTCTTCTGAATATTTGAGTTATTTGGATTGCGGATGATGATGCTATAACGCAGAATACCTTTTAAATCTCGAAGTTAAAGTAGGATAAGGCCTAAGAAATTATTTCATTTAAAAATGCAGTGTCAGTATTAATTGAATCTAATTGTAATATATTTTACAACCATTTGATATTGCGTGTATATTGTGTAATTTTATCCCAAGAATAATTTGTACGCTGGATTTTTGCTTTCATCCCAATGACGATAACCCAACTGATCAAGAAATAGCATAAAATCAGATTTTTCTGCGGGCGCCACCTGCATACCGACTAATACTCGGCCATAATCTGCGCCATGATTGCGATAGTGGAATAAGCTAATATTCCAATTGTGGCTCATGTTATTGAGAAAGCTCATGAGTGCGCCGGGACGGTCTGGAAACTCAAAACGATAGATTATTTCATTTTTTATTTCATGGGCATGGCCGCCTACCAAATGTCGGATATGTAGTTTCGCCATTTCGTTGTCGCTCAGATCGACAGTTTCTAGACCGCTTTTCCTGAGGTTTTTGATGAGTTTTTGCACTTCATCACGGTTGCGAACAGAGACACCCACGAAGACTTCTGCTTTCTTGTGATTGGCATAACGGTAGTTGAATTCGGTAATGCTTTTAGCTCCCAACATGGTGCAAAATTTCTTGAAACTGCCGGGTTCTTCAGGGATTGTTACGGCCATGACGGCTTCACGCTGCTCACCAAGTTCTGCACGCTCAGAAATATGCCGTAAGCGATCAAAATTCATATTGGCGCCAGAGGCAATCGTGATGAGTGTTTTATGTAAAACATTCTCTCGTCCAGTGTAAGCTTTTACGCCAGCAACAGAGAGTGCCCCCGCAGGTTCCAGGATTGTACGTGTGTCTTCAAACGTATCTTTAATGGCCGCGCAAATCGCATCAGTGTCCACCAAAATGATTTCATCAACCAACTTACGACAAATGCGAAAAGTCTCTTCGCCGATTTGTTTCACCGCAACACCATCGGCAAATAACCCAACTTGAGGCAATTTAACGCGACGTTTTCTTTGTAACGAGCGATACATTGCGTCCGAATCAACGGGTTCTACACCAATAATTTTTATTTCTGGACGTAATCTTTTGACATAGGCTGCAACCCCGGAAATAAGTCCGCCACCACCGACGGGGACAAAAATGGCATGAATGGAGCCTGTGTGTTGACGTAGTATTTCCATGCCAACTGTACCTTGGCCTGCAATGACGTCGGGGTCGTCATAAGGGTGAACAAATGTCGCACGCTTTTCTTTCGCTAGTTTTATGGCATGCTCGTAAGCATCGGTATAAGAATCACCGTGCAATAATACGCTGGCACCGCGTGACATCACCGCTTGAACTTTTATTTGCGGCGTTGTTTCAGGCATCACAATGGTCGCACAGCAGCCGAGTTTGGCTGCAGAGAGTGCGACACCTTGTGCATGGTTGCCCGCTGATGCTGCGATGACGCCACGTTTGCGCGCTGCCGGTGATAACTTTACCATTTTGTTGTAAGCACCGCGCAGCTTGAAAGAAAATACCGATTGCATATCTTCGCGTTTGAGCAATACTTGGTTATGTATGCGCTCAGATAAAATAGGCATGTGTTCCAGTGGTGTCTCTATCGCGACATCATAAACCTGCGCGGTTAAAATTCTTTCTAGGTAATCGGTCTTCATGTCAATAGGTCTTAGGGGTGCCAGATGATTCTAGCATTTGTAATGCGCAGGCGGGCATGAGCCAATTATTACTGGCTGCAAGCGAATTTCCAGACCGTCTCATCCATACTTTCAGATTGTGCATTTTTCCAATTTCGTGGTTGATTGTAAGAGCGAACAAGACTTCCTTGTCCCATATTCCAACTAAATAGCTTAAACGCAAGCGTTCTTAGGTGCTCGCCTTTGCAGTCGTAGTCACGCCGTATGGTTTTTGATAAAAAGTTAACACCAGAAGCTCTTTGCTCAGTTTTGTAGTCAAGTAGAATCCACATTCGAACTCGGTCTCCTGACTTACGAACTGAGTCCATTTCAGCATAAACAGTGTAGCCTTCATCATCGTCACTTTCGCCGATCTTGGTCCATTCGGCCATCGTATGAGTACTTATTAGGGTCAATGTCAAAGCAAATAGTAATTTTTTCATAGTGTATTTTCCTGCCCCTGTGATTAAGATAGGGTTGTCTGAAACGTAGTTAATCAAGTTAAGTGTTGGTTTCTCAATGGCGTTCGGAAAGATTTGCAGTCCCTGTTAATAGATAGGTGGATTCTCACACTATCGACGTATAAATGCAATTAATGGCGGGAGAAATGGCAAATCAGCGTTTCTTAGCCTTAATATTGCACCTGTTCATTAAATTTCAGCTTGTAACTCTTATGTATATAGACCTTTGAGAAATTAAGTAAATGTACAGTCTGTCCGCAATACTTCATTTGCTGATTTTAAACTTGCTCTGACCTGAATTGAACACACATGCTATCTACACCTCAGAATAACTGGGTATCTGGTCACGAGAATACTCAATTCAGGTCAGTTTAGCGTTTAAATTCCAGCAACTGGTAGCAATGTTCAGGCTAAAGTAATTGTTTTTTCCAAGCATCCATAGCATCCAAGATGTTGAGTGCTTCCGAGTTTTCTTTGTTTTGATCGCGCAATGATGTCATAGTATCAGTAAATACTTGCAGAGTGATGCTGCCACCGCCGTCTGGTTCGTTCAGGCGTTTAAGGCGTGTTGCTTCCCATCGCAGTGCTTCCTCTTCGGTTAACGTGTCTGGCCAATTACGCGCGCGGTAGCGGAAAAATAATTCCGGTAATCGTTTGTCATGAAAATCAAAGTCAGCTTTAGCTAAATTTTCTGGGGACAGGCTATGGATGCGGTTTAAAAGTGAGCGATCCGCTTCGCTGATAAAACCTTCATAGAGTGCCGAATCTACATCGCCGGACGGCCCAAAGTCGTTCATAGTATAGGCTTGAGCAATGCGTTTAAAGAATTTTTTGTTTTCCAATAATTGTTGCCAGTGCTGATGGCAAGCATCGAGGTCAATGGCAATGCGCTTAGCTGCGGCTTTGTTTAATGTGCTTCGAGGCGCAAGTGCGGGGGATTTGTTTATTTTGATTGATTTGACGGGCAATCGTGCTTTACCTTCGGGTAAATCCTCGGTGCGGGTAAACAGTGTCTCATTTAACTCAGCAATATCCATGTTTATAAACGGCGTTGGGTCGTGACGTAAGTCGTAGACCAAAATGCTGTTGTTGTTTCTGGGTTCAATAATGAGCGGTATGACTAATGTCGTGCAGCCTGTTTCAGCGGGATACATGCGCGAAGTGTGTAAAACAGGCGTGTGTGCGGCCAAATCCAATTGTGCTGTTGCTTTGTGTTTGTTGCGTAGCTGAAAAAGCCAATCATAAAGACGCGGCTGTTGGTCGCGCAGCAAACGTGCCAGACTAATCGTGGCACGCACATCCGACAACGCATCGTGGGCGGCTTCATGTCCAATGCCGTTGGCTAGCGTTAAATCTTCCAAACGAAAGCTGGGGCGGCCTTCTTCATGCATGGGCCAAGTAATGCCATCAGGTCGTAGCGCATAGGTCATTCGCACTAAGTCAATCAAATCCCAACGTGAATTGCCGTTTTGCCATTCTCGTCCATAGGGGTCATAAAAATTGCGGTAAAGCGTAAAACGCGTAACTTCATCGTCAAAACGCAAAGTGTTATAACCCACCCCGCACGTGCTCGGCTGGGCGAGTTCGGCGTGAATGCGTGCAATAAACTCCGGCTCAATTAACCCCTTTATATCAGCGATCTGGGGTGTTATTCCGGTTAATAAACACGCCTCTGGATGCGGCAAAAAATCCTGCGCAGGTTTGCAATAAATAACCAACGGCTCACCGATTTCATTCAGGGCCTCATCCGTCCGCAGCCCAGCAAACTGCGCCGGTCGGTCACGTTTGGGGTCAGCGCCAAATGTTTCATAATCATGCCAGTAGAGTGTTGTGGGCATTTGTTTAAATTTTAACTTGCATAATTGCTACGGTAAGGCTGAACATATAACTCTGCGGTGTTTTGGCGTGATTGCCAAAGGTCATAAGCATTCTGAAGGCGAAGCCAATGACCTGCCGATGGCTTTTCAAAAACCAATTCTAGACTTAGCGCCATCTCTGGTGTAATGGATCCTCTGCCATTTAATATTTTTGAAAGTGTTTTACGGCTTACGTTTAAATGGGCAGAAACATCCGTAATCGTGAGGTCTAAAGGGGTGATGATTAATTCTTTTAGAATCTCGCCTGGATGTGCAGGGTTGTACATACTCATTAGTGATAATCCTCATAGTTGACTATTTCAACATCTCGATCAATGCATCGGAATGTTACTCGCCAGTTGTCGCTAACAGAAACTGACCAAATGCTTTTGCAGTTTCCTTTTAATGCATGCTAGTGTAAACCGGGTAAATTTATATCGCTCGGATTTTCTGCCTGGTCAAGGTTCGTCAGTATTAACCCTAATCGTTTGGCGTGTTTCGCTTGAATGCCAGATAATTTTTCTGTTTTGTAGAAACGTCCTAACTCCCTATATATAAAGCTGGTTGTCATGAGTTTAATTGTAACTTTTTGGGTTACGTTGTCAATGAGGTGGGGTTTAGCTGTAGAGAATAGATACTTTGTCCGAAGTTGTAGCGTTATGGAACTGGCGAATGAGGCCGATTGGTTATGACATAGTCATAGATGGATAGCATGTGCTAATCTGCTGAATGGTTATTTGCGTCAAAATAAAGAGTTGAATTTTAAAACGGCGCTAGAATATATTTGTATTAGCTAAAAGGAGCCGAAGAATGTCAGATCAGAAATTAGTCGCTGGTAATTTTTGTTGGATTGATTTTGCAACACCAGATCCAGATGGAGCGAAAATATTTTATCAAAAAGTTTTTGGCTGGAAGTATAGTGAAACTCCCATGCCATGTGGTGGCATTTATACGATGATTAGCACCGTCAATGGTGATGGTGTTGGCGGACTTTTTTTGATGCCGGATGAGATGAAACAGGCTGGTGTGCCTCCTCATATTAGCAATTATATCGAGGTGGATAACGTGGATGGTTTTGCAAAAAAAGCAAGTGATCTGGGTGGAACTATCAAAATGGAGCCATTTGACATATTTGATTATGGGCGCATGACCGTTGTGATCGACCCAGCGGGTGCACATTTTTCTCTTTGGCAATCCAAGTCAAATGGAAGTGATTGTGAAGGAAAGATGGCTAGCCGTGAAACGCATGGCATGTTTTGTTGGCAAGAACTCATGACGACAAATGTTGATCGGGCGGAAAATTTCTACAAAGACCTTCTTGGTTGGGACTATAGCACCATGGATATGGGAGACAAAAATTACACTTTGATTAAAAATCAAGGCGATGATATTGGTGGCATAATGATGCTTCCCCCAGAAATGAAGGGTGTTCCACCTCATTGGGGAACCTACTTTACCGTTACAAATATTGATGAGACGATAGCGGTCATCAATGATAGCGGTGGGAACGTTCTGATGGGCCCCCAAGATATTCCAGAAACTGGACAATTTGCTGTCTGCAAAGCGCCTGATGGTACAGCCTTTTGCTTGTTCCAATATCTTGGAAGCTAAACGCAAAGCCTGTTTTAGCGATAGATCGAGATAATCCAGAGAAATAGGCTGTTCGCGATCAATGGATGATGTTTTTGGACTTAAAACACGATTATGAATGCTTGAGGGTTAGGGTGGCTCGCTAGTGAATAAATTTGCTCCGCGCGCCCTGCACCTATCCTCGCGGCAAGACCAAGGGGAATCGCAAGTTGACTTAGAAAATGCCAATCACTCGAGGGGCGAGCCTGAGCATTGGATCAGTTGTTGGAGTTTAAACGCTGAACTGAACTGAACTGAATTAAGCGTGCTCGTGACCGGGGATGCAGTGATTCTGCGGAGATAGCATGTGTGTTCAATTCAGGTCAGAGCAAGTTTAAAACCAGTAAATGAGGTATTACGTACAGACTGTACATTTACTTAATTTCTCAAAGGTCTATATACATAAGAGTTACAATCTGAAATCAAATGTACTTGTGTAATATTCAGGCTAGAGCATAGAGCATCAAAGTTGACGTTGCCCTAAGCCACAAGCCCGCTAATCCCAAAGCCCGTCATGGCAAAAAGCATCGTGACTGAGATCATGACAGGCATTAATTTACGTCACTTAAATTATTGGCTTGTGAAATCCGCAGTATTATTCCCCGCTTTGCGGGGATGAGAGCTTGTTCAGTGACGCTTTAATATACGTTTGGTCCCATTTGTTTCATGCACATGGCTTCGTATTCATCTTGAAAAAAGAATTTTTCTTCACCAAAGGCGGGTTTGAGTTGGTCTAACCATGTGGCTTTTGGGTCGAATTTCGCAAAAAAAGGCTGCTGCACCCAGTCAGAGTTACGTGCTTGTATAAAGCGCAGTACAAAGACTTTTTCACCTTTGATTTCTGCAATACCTTGAATCTCAACTTTACCGGGTCCTGCACTCATTGATGGCCCGCGTGCGGTGCGGCCTAGGCCAGACACTTGCTGCATGGCCTCACGGTATACTTTCCAGGCTCGCGCTAATGGCACTTCAAAGTAACGACAAGCCCCCGTATCACGCTCGACAAACATGTAATAGGGCGTCATGCCCAAGCGGACTTGCTCGCGCCACATTTTAGCCCAGACATTTGGGTCGTTATTAATATGGTTTAACAAAGGTGATTGTGTTCGGATGACCACGCCAGTCTCACGAAGTCGCTGAATTGCCTCTTGTGCAATCGGAGTGGTTAATTCCTTCCAGTGATTGTAATGTGCCATGATAGCAACGTGCTTACCGGCTCTTACCAATTTCTTAAATAGTATTAGCAATTCTTTTGAATCAGTATCGTTAACAAAGCGGTGCGGCCAGAAGCTTAATGACTTGGTGCCAATACGTATGGTTTGAATATGTTGAAACTCAGGTTGTAGCAAAGGCGTTAGATAGGCTGCTAGGTGACTTGTTTTCATCACCATCGGGTCACCGCCAGTTATTAATAGATCACTGATGTCTTTATTGGTTTGCAAGTACTTGTGGAGCTGCTCTGCTTCTCGTGCGGAAAAACGCATTTCCTTGTCACCGATAAATTGTGCCCAACGAAAACAAAAGCTACAAAAACTATGACAAACCTGACCCTGGCTTGGGAAAAATAATATCGTTTCACGGTATTTATGTTGGATGCCTTGCAAGGGTTTACCTTCAACCATGGGCACATTTAGCAGTTGTTGCCCAGCAGGGTGAGGGTTTAGTCGATGACGAATGTCATTTACCGTTTGCTGAATTAAATGCCGGTCAGCATCACTACGTAACACTTTTGCCATTTGTTCAAAATCAGCTTCTGATAGCATCCCTTTTTGTGGAAAAGTCAGCTGAAAAATGGGGTCGGCAGGAATATTATTCCAATCAATCAACTCATCAATAACGTATTGATTGACGCGAAAAGGTAAAACCTTTGCGACCACTTTCATTTCAAAGCGTTGTTGATCTGATAGCTGTTTTAACGCTTCAATCTTATCTAGCTGATGCTCGGTGTATACCTGAAATTTAACAGGTATATCGTTTAACTGTTCAGGAATAATCTGTTTTTTTATTAACTGTATGACTGGGGTCATTTTTTCTCTCCCTTATTACATCCAGACTATTGCAATAATCTATTAAAATTCGGTGCTCCGAATACGAATCGAACGTTCGACCTGTCCCTTAGGAATCAGGAAGCGCCCTTAAAAGCAATAATTCATTCATCTACAGGATGTAGGTAATTATTTATTATATCAATTGCTTAATAAAATTTTTCGCTTGTATTTAACAGGATTATAACATGTACTAAAAAAAGCTTATTTTGCTGAAATTATGATGATAATTCGTAAAGTTTGCTTTTTTAGGTATTGCCAAGTTAAGTCAGATTAGACTAATTTTCCATCTTGAGTCAGTACAAGTCAGTATTATGAATACTGAACAATCAATAAGTTAAAAATTCTTGTATTGACTAGTTTTTATGCAAAATTACTTAACTTGGCTACGCCCATTAAGTTATAGAATTATAGCTGTAAAAGGTAGGATTTACTGAATGACCGCTTTCCAATGTTGATCAGCCGTTCATTGGAAACTGTTGACTGGCAGCGGTTGGCCGATACTGTTGAAAAACTCGAAAAACTCGAAAAACTGAATCTCAATATTTCTGGCAAATTCCATTTTTACTTATAAATGGGAATCAATTGCTACATGCGTGTACATATAAGCTTCATAGAGTGTTAATTAGCGTGCAGAATTTACCAGGCAGCAGCGTCAATACTTTCCAGTAATAATTTATATATCATTGTTCTTAAATATATAATTATTTTTCAATTGGAAACAATACGCCAAAATAGTGGTAAATAAAGGCAATGGAATGGACTCCTCCCCCTAACGGCATCGTAATGTGCCAGACTAAAGATTTCAACGATCAGTCGTAGAGGGAGGAGAGAAATGAATATTACACGCGTGGGGATTGATTTGGCAAAGCAAGTATTTCAGCTTCATGGCGTAGATCGTGCTGGCAAGATTCTGATCCGGAAACAATTGCGTCGAGCACAGATGTTGGTTTATTTCACCAAGTTATCGCCATGTTTAATTGGCATGGAAGCGTGTAGCAGTTCACACTATTGGGGGCGCGAGTTGAGTAAGCTGGGACATGATGTACGCTTGATGGCAACGCAATTTGTAAAACCTTATGTTAAGAGCGGGAAGAACGATGCGAATGATGCGGAAGCGATTTGTGAAGCAGTCAGTCGTCCAAACATGCGTTTTGTCCCGATCAAGACTGTTGAGCAACAGGTCATGCAAGCCGAACACTGCATCCGAGCCAGGCTAATCAAAGCGCGTACTGCGTTAAGTAATGAAATACGCAGTTTGCTAGCTGAACTGGGCATTGTAGTTCCAGTTTCACTGGGGAAGCTGCGGCGATCTTTGCCGGAGATATTGGAAGATGGAGATAACGGGTTGCCAGGAAATTTTCGTAGTTTATTGGCAGAGCTGAGTGACGAATTACGCGTATCG
>JAJFJG010000015.1 GCA_021774265.1 Nitrosomonas sp. | reverse complement strand
GTTGCCGTCAACATTCCCACACCAGGGATCTCGGCAATCTTCCTGCAAGCAGCTTGTTGTTTCTGCCAATCTTTGATTCTGCGTTCAATGTTTTGTACATCTGCTTCGATTTCATCGAGACGCTTTAACTGTTCCTTTACTGCCTCAAACAGCATACCAGGCACAATTTCTTCCAGTTCAGCCATGCGCTGTCGTATTTCTGCCAATCCCGCTTGCCGTCCACCTTTCAACGTAACACCGAACTCGTAGAGCAAGCCGCGTAGCTGGTTCACTTGCATGGTGCGGAACTTGATCAGCGACAATCTCATCCGGTGCAGTGCCAACATCGCTTGTTGATCTTCTGTTTTACCCGCTACCGTGCCGCATACCCGGTTGCCGTACCGCTGTCCAGATTGCCTTGGCATCCGCCGCATCAGTCTTGTTGCTTTGCACAAAGGGCAGGACAAACTTAGCATGAATAAGTTTTACTTCATGCCCCAGTGCCATCAGTTTGCGCCGCCACCAGTGCGCGCTACCGCACGCCTCAATTGCAATCAGCCCAGCTTCTTGTTGGGCCAGAAACTCCAGCAGTTCCTTCTTGCCAAACTTGCGGTTATAAATCTCGCCGCTCTCGTGCGTCACCCAGTACAATTAAAAAACTCGCTTTGCGATATCCAATCCATATGTCATAAAATTCATTTCAGCCTCTCCGTCCGTTTGTGGAAAGATTTCATTATCTCCACTTTGGCACGTAGATGCCGCCAGATCCGCGAGGGGCTCTAACTTAATTCGTATTGCTTACCTCTGCTCCCCGTAGGGAGGGAGGCGGCCATACCATTTTTTTGATTACCTATCTGAGATAGCCACTAATTATTAGCATGCCTATATTTGAGATATCATAGTTTATCTTAGCCCAAAATCAATCAATGGCCCTTTAAATAACTCGCACACAACAGCACAAAAAAAACTGCCCTGCTGAAATCAACAAGGCAGCATAATCAACTCAAAAAAAGCCGATATTTTAGATTTAATCCGCCTGTCTTCTTAAGAACGCAGGAATATCCATTGGGTCAATTCCTGATTGACGCATGGCTGCAACCGTTGCATCACTTCTTCTGCCGGTTCGCATAACCGCAGGTTCATCAGTCTGCATTCCCATTGCCCGATCATCAGTTCCTGTACGAGTATGGATAACGGTTAATGGCTTGGACTTTGTTTGCCCCCTTGCACTACCAAGACCCGTTGCCACCATGGTCACTCGCAATTCATCTTGCAGATTTTCATCGATAACCGTACCAATAATGACCGTCGCATCCTCAGCAGCAAGCTCCTTAATGGTGTGCATTACCTCGGTAACTTCACGCATTTTTAATTCGGAACTAGCGGTGATATTCACCAATACACCGCGCGCACCTGAAAGTGTTACATCCTCCAACAAAGGACTAGCAACTGCTTGTTCCGCCGCAATACGTGCACGATCCACACCCGATGACAATGCGGACCCCATCATTGCCATGCCCATTTCTGACATCACGGTCTTAACATCAGCAAAGTCAACATTCACCAAACCAGGGCAATTAATCACTTCAGCAATCCCAGCCACGGCACCATGCAACACATCATTTGCGGCTTTAAACGCATCCAGCATACTAATGTCGTTACCCAACACCGTCATTAGTTTATCGTTAGGAATCACAATCAACGAATCAACATGCTGTGATAATGCTTCCATACCTGCTTCTGCTGCTTTAATACGCTTACCTTCAAAAGAGAATGGCTTACTAACAACTGCAACCGTCAAGATACCCATTTCTTTTGCCACTTGTGCCACGACAGGCGCTGCGCCCGTTCCTGTACCACCACCCATACCAGCCGTGATGAACAACATGTCTGAGCCTTGAATAAGCTCTGCAATGTTATCACGATCTTCCAGAGCAGCCTCACGCCCAACTTCAGGATTTGCACCCGCACCTAACCCTTTAGTAATACTAGCCCCTATCTGCAATAGCGTAGACGCTTGATTGCCCTTCAGTGCTTGTGCATCAGTATTCATACAGATAAATTCAACGCCTTGCATCTTATTATCTATCATATGATCAACTGCATTACTACCACAACCACCTACACCAATAACCTTGATTATTGCCTCTTGAGTTTCAGTATTCATCACTTCAAACATACCGTTTCTCCTTCCAAAGATTAAAATTAAAACTGCCTAGTTTTTGATACATAATTAAAAAACTTTTAATATCCTGCTAGTACGAATATTCCACCACTTCAACCAATCGGTACCACCTCATCAAACATACTCATTAAAAATTCTTCTGAAACCACCCTTTCATTTTTGAAAAAACCTGTTTAGCTGAGCTACCCTGCATCCGACTATTTTGCTGATGCTTCATTTGTTCAACACCTGCAATCAGCAACCCGACACCTGTTGCGTATCTAGGTGTATGCACTACATCTTCTAGGCCACCTTCATAAAACGGCATACCTAGTCTTACCGGCATATGAAAGATTTCCTCACCCAACTCGACCATGCCGCGTAACGAGCTGCAACCTCCCGTAATCACGATGCCAGATGAAAGCAGTTCTTCAAATCCACTACGACGTAATTCCGCCTGAATCAGTGAATAAAGCTCTTCAGCACGTGGCTCAATTACTTCAGCCAACGTATGACGTGAGAGCTGACGTGCTCCCCGGTTACCCACATCAGGTACATCGATCATCTCATTCGTATCAACCATGCTGCGTAACGCGCAACCATAATGACATTTGATATCCTCAGCATCCTTAGTTGGGGTACGCAATGCCATTGCGATATCATTGGTAATCTGATCACCAGCAATTGGAATCACGGCTGTATGACGAATAGCCCCGTGTGTAAACACCGCGATATCAGTGGTTCCACCACCGATATCCACCAAACAAACACCCAAGTCTTTTTCATCTTCTGACAACACTGCCATAGCTGAAGCCAAAGGCTGCAACACTAGATCACGGACATCCAGTCCGCAACGATGCACACATTTCACTATATTTTGCGCTGCAGAAACGGCACCAGTCACAATATGCACTTTCACTTCCAATCGTATGCCACTCATACCCACAGGCTCACGCACGTCTTCCTGCCCATCAATAATGAATTCCTGATTAAGAATATGGAGAATCTGCTGATCCGCTGGAATATTGACCGCCTTTGCAGTTTCCATAACCCGTTCAACATCAGTTAATGAAACTTCTTTATCTTTAATAGGCACCATGCCATGCGAGTTAAAACCCCTGATATGGCTACCAGCAATACCAGTAAACACTTCACTGATTTTGCAATCAGCCATTAATTCAACTTCTTCTAAAGCACGTTGGATTGCATTAACTGTCGTTTCTATATTAGCGACGACTCCTTTCTTCAACCCACGCGAAGGATGGCTTCCTAGACCAATT
The DNA here is from genome assembly GCA_021774265.1 of Nitrosomonas sp. Lineage (GTDB taxonomy): Bacteria > Pseudomonadota > Gammaproteobacteria > Burkholderiales > Nitrosomonadaceae > Nitrosomonas. The sequence continues at coordinate 51,678 of JAJFJG010000015.1, read as the reverse complement.
ATTTCAAACCCACCTTCAGTCTTAATCTCGGCAACTATCGCCACAATTTTTGAAGTACCTATGTCAAGACCGACAATGAGATTCCTATCTTCCCTGGCCTTACTCATTTAGTTACACCTCCCTAATTTCACTTCGTCTTCCGTATTTGTTAATTGCTGCACTCGCTGCACCACCTCTGGCAATCGTACGGCAAACCCATTCGGATAGCGCAAATCCATATAAATCAGTGACTCTTGGCCATCCATTAGTGCGATACTTTGATCATATGCTGAGACATAACGTGCAAGTCGACGCTCGACCTCTTCTCTCCCAAGTTCCAATACTGTCCCTGTCTGCAAGCGTATACACCAAGCATGTCTAGGTGACAAATCAATTTTAGCGATGCGCTGCCGCAATGGTTTTAATATCTCGCTAAAACCAATATATCGCTCGGCCACAACACGTGAACTTTCTTTCATTGGCCCCGTAAATACTGGCAGCTCATCATCGATACTTGCTCGAAAAACCTCACCGTAGCTATTAACTAATGCACTGTTACCCCAACGCGCCATTGCTACATGCTCTTCTACCAAAACCTCTAACCCATCTGGCCAATCTCGGTACACTTTCACTGTGCGAACCCAAGGTAATTTTTTAAATGCATGCTGCACTGCGATCAGGTCAACGGTAATAAAATTTCCGCTCACCTCATTTTTAACCACTAACTCAACTTGGGCATAGGATAGGTGCTTAAAATTATTATTTTCAAAGTCTTCGCCTCTAATATCCTTAATGCTTATTTGCTTGATCGGAAAGATAGGCAATTTGATGTAACGACTATTGATGGTGTATAAAACAGCCAGCACCACCATAGCCAATAGGGTATAAGCCAGAAAACTTAATAACTGATAGTTATTCCACATAAGATAACGCCAATATCCGCATCACTAAATCTTCAAATGATATACCTGCCTCATTCGCCGCCATTGGCACTAGGCTGTGGCTGGTCATTCCTGGCGAAGTATTCGCTTCCAAAAAATAAGCGGTTCCTGACTTATCCAGGATTAAGTCCACTCTTCCCCAGTCCTCGCATCCCAACACCCGATGGGCATGTAATGCTTGAGCTTGTATTGCTTTTGTTTCCCCATCCGGTAAGCCACTTGGGCAAAAATATTGCGTATCATCCGACAAATACTTTGCCTGGTAGTCATACAAATCACCCGCCACTTCAATACGCACTAACGGCAAAGGTGTATCGCCCAAAATGGCAGCAGTAAGCTCCACGCCATCTACAAATGCTTCGGCCAAAACCAATGGATCATATTTAGCGGCCAATTGATAAGCGTCCGGCAAATCCTTCTCTAATATAACTTTGCTTAAACCAATGGTTGAGCCTTCGTGCGACGGCTTAATAATTAATGGCAAACCCAATGTTTTTACAACTTCACTAAAATCACTATCAGCATTAAGAATCATATAATTCGGTGTAGTAATGCCTGCTGCTTGCCAAACCAATTTGGTACGCCATTTATCCATTGCTAACGCACTCGCCATAACGCCACTACCGGTATAGGGCAACCCCATCAGTTCTAAAGCACCTTGTACTGTGCCATCCTCACCATAACGCCCGTGCAACGCGATATACGCCCGGTCAAATTTCTGCTGCAGCAAAGCCTCCATCGACTGTTCTGCAGGATCAAATGGGTGTGCGTCCACACCACTGGCTTGCAATGCGGCAAGCACAGCTTTACCACTATCAAGAGAAATTTCACGTTCAGCCGAACGTCCACCAAGCAGAAGTGCAACTTTTCCAAAGTTACGATTATTCATTGCAAAGACTCCCTGACTCACCAATAATGCGCACTTCTCGTATTAGCTCTATGCCTTTTTTGTTTATTACAATACTTTGAATAGTTCGTATCACTGACTCTATATCTGCCGCTGTTGCACCGCCGGTATTTGTAATAAAATTTGCATGTTTCGGAGACACCATAGCACCTCCAACACAAAACCCCTTTAAACCACATGATTCGATTAACCGCCCCGCATAATGGCCTGGAGGGTTTCTAAAAACCGAACCAGAATTTGGTAAATTTAATGGCTGGCTATTAATTCGTTTCATTAATAATTCTTTGATGTTTTGAATAGAAGTCACATGATCGCCACGCTTTAAACGCAACCAACCGCCAACAAACCATTCTTCACACTTTGAGTTATCACCTATATTTTTTGCAATCGCATACCGATAACCGATGTCATAAGCATTAGGCTGTCGCACATGCAGCCGACCTTGACGATCCATCACCTGCACTTGCTCAATGATGTTCCATGTTTCTGAACTGTAACAACCCGCATTCATTGCCAAGGCACCACCCATTGTTCCGGGAATACCCACTAAAAACTCTGCACCTGTAAAATCATTTAACGCAGTAAATCGAGCCACTTTCGCACACGCCACCCCAGCACTTGCGTAAATTAAACTATCCGAAGCATCCTGCTTAACCAACATCAACTCTTTTAATTTGCCGTGCAAAGCGACTATCGTGCCTTTAAAACCATCATCACGAACCAGCAAATTGCTACCCAGGCCAACGAAATATATAGACTCATCTGTTGGCAATCCTTGCATGAAAACGGCCAAGTCATCAACATCTGCTGGTTTATAGAAACGTGCCGCTTCACCTCCTGCGCGCCAAGAAGTATGTTTGCTCATCGGCTCATTAGTACGCATTTCACCACGTAAAATAGGCAAATTAGAACCATGAATAAATCCATTAACTTCTGACGTTTTCATAAGTATGTTTTGTAACAAACTCAATATTTAATTGCTCACTTAACAACTAATCAGCTTTAATTTGCTTCTACTCTGCACCACATTAGGCGCCACACAGCCGACTGAACCTGCCCCCATGACCAACACAACATCACCATCTTGAACAACATCAAGTATTGCTGGCGCCAATGCATCCACCGTTTCAACAAACTTTGGCTCTAATTTTCCATTGACTCTGACTGCACGGATTAATGATTTACTGTCAGCAGCAATAATTGGCTTTTCTCCAGCTGCGTAAACTTCTGTTAACAGTAGCTCATCCACTTTGCAAAGTACTTTAACAAAATCTTCAAATGCGTCTCGTGTACGCGTATAGCGATGCGGCTGAAAAGCTAACACTAACCGTCGGCCTGGAAAAGCACCTCGTGCAGCTTCAATCGTCGCTGCCATTTCTACTGGGTGGTGACCATAGTCGTCGATCAAAGTAAAGGTTGATTTACCCACTAATTTAATATCGCCATAGTTTTGAAATCGCCGATCAACGCCGCTAAATTCAGAAAGCGCTTTGATAATAGCTTCGTCTGCCACACCTAATTCATTACTCACGGCAATGGCTGCCAAGGCATTCTGTATATTATGTACACCAGGCAAATTCAGCTTTATCTTTAATCGACGTGCTTGACCATCTGTATCAATAACTGCCGTAAAATGCATTCTGCCTTGTTTGTGCTCTATATCAACTGCGCGGACTTGCGCTATTTCTGACAAACCGTAGGTTGTTATTGGCTTACTCACATTAGGCAATATTTCACACACATTGGCATCATCAATGCAAAGTATTGACATGCCGTAAAAAGGTAAATGTTGTAGAAATTCAACAAATGTTTGCTTCAAGCGATTGAAGTCATGACCATAAGTTTCCATATGATCTGCATCAATATTTGTCACGACGGTCAATACCGGTTGCAAATAAAGAAATGAGGCATCCGACTCATCCGCTTCCACCACGATAAATTCACCGCTGCCTAATTTCGCGTGGCAACCTGCTGCTTCCAATCGACCACCAATCACAAATGTTGGATCCATTTCAGCTTCAGCCAAAATACTGGCAACCAAACTGGTCGTCGTAGTTTTACCGTGTGTGCCTGCAATGGCAATACCGCGGCGCAATCTCAGCAACTCCGCCAACATTAAGGCACGTGGCACTACGGGTATATTCTGTTCTCGCGCGGCAATGACTTCTGGATTGTCTGCATTCACAGCCGTTGATGTCACCACAGCATCGGCTGATGCAATATATTCACTTGCGTGACCAACATGGACTTCTGCACCCATCGTTCTCAGTCTGCGTGTTGCTATATTATCTGCCAGATCCGAACCACTCACTTGATAACCTAGGTTGAGCAAAACTTCTGCAATACCGCTCATTCCAGAACCACCGATTCCTACAAAATGAACATGTTTTACTTTATGTTTCATTGCTATACCTCACTTAATTCAATACAAGTTTGCGCAACTAACCGTGTCGCATCTGGCTTAGCTAATGAACGTGCCGCTTTTGCCATAGAAAGTAATTTCTCGCGTGTGTTTTCCAACAGAATTTTCTCCAATTTTTTAGGGGTTAGCTCATTTTGTGGCAGTAAAAATGCTGCTTCATGATTACTCAAAAACTCAGCGTTTACAGTTTGATGGTCATCCACCGCATAAGGATAAGGGACGAGAACACTGGCCACCCCCACGGCAGTCAATTCAGAAATTGTTAAAGCACCTGATCGACATACCACCAGGTCACAGTCGGCATAACACGCCGCCATATTATCTATAAAACCCACTAACTCGATATCCTCCACCATTTCACCGTAATTCTGTTCCAGCACTTCTAAATGCTTTTCGCCTGCTTGGTGTATGACTGATGGGCGTATATTCTGCGGCAACAACTTCAAGGTTTCTGGTACGATCGTATTCAATACTTGCGCGCCTAAACTACCACCAATGACTAGTAACTTAAGCTTCCCTTCTCGACTCCGAAAACGTTCTTCAGGAGTATCCAACCGGCTAATCTCATCACGCACAGGATTTCCCGAAAAAATGACATTATTACGGCTAGTCTGAATGACTCCAGGAAAACCGAGTAACACTTTATCTGCAAGTTTTGCTAATATCTTATTTGTCAGGCCCGGCACTGAATTCTGCTCATGAATTATTAGTGATTTATTCATTAGAGAGGCCATCATGCCACCCGGAAATGCTGGATAACCACCCATTCCTAGCACCACATTCGGCTTCACTTCACGTATCACTTGAATACTTTGCCAGAAAGCCCGCAATAAACGCAGCGGCAATGCCAACCAGGTAACCACACGCTTTCCGCGCAATCCTGAAAAATCTATCGTTTTTATTTCAAAACCATGCTGTGGCACTAACCTCGCTTCCATACCAGACTGTGTACCTAGCCACACCACACGCCACCCAGCAGATTTTAGATAACTAGCCACAGCTAAACCCGGGAATACATGCCCACCCGTGCCACCAGCCATGATCAAAATCGTCTGTGTCATACCGTAAAACCTTTAAGACGTTGTCTATTTTCCCAGTCCACACGCAGCAACACGGCTAATGCCAGACAGGTTGCCGTAATACTACTACCACCAAAGCTCATCAGCGGCAGCGTCAATCCTTTGGTTGGCAATGCCCCCATATTCACACCCATATTAATAAAGGCTTGCAAACCTATCCAAACGCCGATACCTTGTGCTACGAGCGCAGAAAAATCACATTCCAGCTTAGCCGCCTGCCGGCCAATAACAAATGCACGTATAACCAGCCAAGCAAATAATAGAATAACTGCCAGCACACCGACAAAACCTAGTTCTTCTGCTAGTACCGCCAACAAAAAGTCAGTATGCGCCTCCGGCAAATAAAATAATTTCTCAACACTTCCACCTAGACCAACACCCAACCATTCGCCACGTCCGAATGCCATTAATGCATGGCTTAACTGATAGCCCTTGTCATGAGGATCTGCCCATGGATCCATAAACCCAACGATACGATCCATGCGATAACCAGCACCCACCACTAAAGCAAATGCGCTAGTAACTAGGAATGTGAGTAACCCAATAAACAGCTTCAAACTCAGCCCACCAAGAAAAAGTATGGCCATAGCCAATACGGTTACCACAACAAACGCACCGAAATCAGGTTCGAGCAACAACAAACACCCTACTACTGAAATAATCAGAAAAACCGGAAGAAAACCTTTGATAAAACTATCTAGATAAGCTACTTTTCTTACAACATAGCCAGCTGTATAAATTAGAATAAAGAATTTCATAAATTCTGATGGTTGCACATTGACTACAAATAATGGCAGCCAACGCCTGCCACCTTTAATCTCTTGACCAATTCCAGGGATCAAGACCAATACGAGCAAAAACACACCAAATAGAAACAAGTAACTTGAATACTGCTGCCACATTTGCATCGGCACTTGAAATGCTAGAGCGCCCAACAATAAACCCACGAGAATATAGACTGCATGCCTTATTAAATAATAACTTGACCCACCTGCGCCACGACTATCTTCTGCTATTACAATTGATGCTGAATAGACCATAACTAACCCTAAACCGAACAACATCATGACAGTCCAGATCAATATCTGATCGAAATCTGCCATACCTCTTTGACTGTTCGCTTGATAACTCATAAGCTAATGTTCTTTCTGTCCAAAATTAAAAAATTTAGTCTCAATTTCTTTTGCTGCCGCCACAAATACTTCAGCGCGATGTATATAGTTTTTAAACATATCAAAACTGGCACAAGCCGGTGACAACAACACCACATCCCCCGTTTGCGTTAATAAAAAACTAATTTGCATGGCTTCTTGCATGGTCTCTGCAAAATGTATTGGCACATCGCAACTGTTAATTGCAGCAGCCATTCTTTTTGCATCTCTCCCTATCAAAACCACGGCACGCGCACTTTCTGACACGGGTTTTCTTAGCGGCGAGAAATCTTGTCCCTTACCAACACCGCCAGCAATCAAAACAACTTTTTGCTTAATGCCATTTAATGCCGCCACTGTCGCACCAACATTGGTGCTTTTGGAGTCATCAAGAAATGTCACGCCGTTAATAACAGCCACTTTCTCCATACGATGAGGTAAACCTCGGAATTCTCGAAGCGCCTGAAACAATGGTTCAAATGGCAGATGTAGCGCACGGCATATGGCCAATGCGGCCAGAGCATTAGCTGCGTTATGCAATCCCGTCACCACTAACTCGCTTGTCTTTAGTAAGCATGTCTTACCCAGCATCAACCAAATATCATCACCGTCATGAAGCAAACCAAATTCTAAATCCGACCTAGGTGCACTTAGACCAAACGTCACTTGCTCTTGATCCACTAATGCCATTTCACACACCCGCGCATCATCACGATTTAAAATTTGTATACCCTTACCATCGCTATCACGCTTAAAAATACGTGCTTTTGCTACTGCATAGGCATCCATATCTGCATACCTATCTAAATGATCTTCACTTAGATTCAACACAGCTGCAGCATCTGCATCGAGATTAGGCGTTGTTTCAAGTTGAAAACTGGAAGTCTCTAAAACCCAAGCTTGTGGCAATTTTCCTGAGTCCATTCTTGCCATTAATACGTCTAACACCGCTGGGCCAATATTTCCAGCTACTTCAACATCCCATCCGGCTTTACTTAGCATCGCACCAACCATGGCAGTAACCGTTGTTTTGCCATTGGAACCTGTAATAGCTAAGACTTTTGGCTTTGTTATGTTGTCTTGTTCAAGCACCAGGTTGAAAAACGCAATATCACCCATAACTGGAACGCCTTGTTGTGTTGCTTGCTGCACAATCGGCTCAATCAAAGGTACCCCTGGGCTGATAGCAATCAATGATACATCGTCAAGTATTTCCGCTTTAAACCCACCTAGGTAGACTGCATCCGCCGCAATCAAACGCGTTAATGATTCTAAATGCGGTGGATTTAGTCGGCTATCCGCGACATGCACTACCGCACCTAAGCGCAGCAACCACTTTGCCATTGATAACCCTGTTTCACCCATACCAAGTACCAGCACTTTTTTTCCTCGCAAACTCATCGTAATTTCAATGTTGACAGCCCTATCAATACAAGAATGATGGTAATAATCCAAAACCTCACCACCACCTGATTCTCTTTCCAGCCTTTTAATTCAAAATGATGATGCAGGGGTGCCATACGAAACACTCGTTTACCCAAAAATTTGTACGATGCAACTTGTATCATGACGGACAATGCTTCCACTACAAACACCCCACCCATAATAACCAGCACAATTTCTTGTCGTATAATAACCGTCACCACACCTAATGCAGCACCCAACGCAAGCGCACCAACATCACCCATAAATACTTCGGCAGGGTACGTGTTGAACCATAAGAAAGCTAATCCCGCACCCGCCAATGCAGCACAAAATACTGCCAATTCACCAGCGTTAGGGATATAAGGTATACCTAGATAATTTGCGAAAACTACATGACCAGCTAAGTAGGCGAAAAGTGCCAATGCGCCGCTAATCATAACCGTTGGCATGATAGCGAGGCCGTCTAGACCATCGGTAAGATTGACCGCGTTACTTGTTCCCACTATGACTAGAAAAGTTAAAATTACAAAACCAACAACACCCATTGGTATCGCGATATCTTTAAAGAAAGGAACAATCAAATCTGTTTGAGCGGGTAACTCAGCAGTTGAAGCCAAGTAAAATGCAACGGCAAACGCAATCACCGATTGCCAGAAAAATTTCACACGTGCAGAAAGTCCCTTAGAGTTGCGATGCACAACTTTACGGTAATCGTCGATCCAACCAATGATGCCAAATCCCATTGTTGTGAGCAACACAACCCAAATATAGTGGTTGTTCAAATCTGCCCACAATAACGTAGTAATAACGATAGACACTAGTATCAACGCCCCACCCATTGTGGGTGTTCCGGCCTTAATCAGATGGGTTTTCGGCCCATCGTCACGTACCGACTGGCCTATTTTGTAGGCCGTTAATTTTCGGATCATATAGGGGCCAACCAGGAATGAAATTGCTAATGCAGTTAATGCCGCCATCATCGTCCGCATTGTAATGTAACTAAACACATTGAATGCGCTAATATCCTGTGCAAACCATTGTGATAGCATTAATAGCATAGCAGCCCCTCTAGGGAACACGGCATCTTCATATAATCAACTTTTCGTTGCGCCTGTGTGTATGTCATATCCTTTGCCATTAAACAGTTAAACCTCAAACTGCTTTATTACATTTTCCATCCGCATGAAGCGTGATCCTTTGACGAGCAACGTCACATCAGGAGCTAACAACTTCTCGATTTCACATAACAACATAGGCATTGATTCAAAATGACGCGCACCCTGCCCATATTTCTCTGCAGTGTAAGCACTCAATTTTCCCAGAGTTAACAATCCATCTAACCCCGCTTTTTTTGCTTCCTGGCCAATCATTCGATGAAAATCTGCGCCACCATTACCCAATTCGCCCATATCGCCTAGTACTAAATACTTTTTACCTGTTGTTTCCGTCAACACCTCCAGTGCAGCACGTACCGATGCTGGATTAGCGTTATAACTATCATCTATTAATAAAGCGTTATGTTTTCCTTGTTTCTTCTGCAAGCGACCTTTTACACCTGCAAATTTTTCTAAACCTGCTGCTATAATTTCCTTATTAATTCCTAAACCAACAGCCACCGCCGCCGCTGCCAACGCGTTAGTCACATTATGCTTACCCGGCACTTTTAATTCTATTTGTTCACAACCACTTGGGAACTTAACGGTTATCTTGCTATGTAACCCCTTTGATTGATAATCTGCATTAATCTGTGCATTTTTATTTAAACCGAACTCCACTACGCATCGATTGCCCGCCAGTTCTTCCCATAAAGATGCATAGGTATCATCTGCATTTATAACTGCAACGCCCTGTTGATCCAATCCTTCAAAAACCTCAGCTTTAGCACGCGCCACTTTTTCAATTGAACCCAATCCTTCGATATGTGCCTCACCCGCATTTGTTATTACAGCCACTGTCGGCTTTGCCAATCGAGTAAGGTACGCAATTTCACCCCTGTGATTCATTCCCATTTCAATCACCGCATAACGATGCTGTTCACGTAACCGAAATAACATTTGTGGTACACCAATGTCATTATTTAAATTGCCTTCAGTTGCCAACACTCGTGCCGCACTCTCATTACCGTCCGATGAATTTTTAACTGATTCACATAGAATCGATGCAATCATTTCTTTGACGGTCGTCTTACCATTACTTCCGGTAACCGCTACCAATGGCATTTTAAAACGCCCTCGCCAATAGGCTGCCAGCCGTCCCAGCCCTAATCTCGTATCCTCCACTTGTATTGTCGGAATCTTTATCGTGATATTTTGATTATTATTTTGTGCAGCAATCATTGCTGCAGCCGCGCCTTTCTCTACCGCACTTTCAATATAATCATGACCATCAAAGTTCTCTCCTACTAGTGCCACAAATAGATCGCCTTGTTTCACGCTACGACTATCCGTACTAACACCAGTAAAATAAACATCTTCCCCGTGCCAATTAACATTTACGGCCCTAGCTGCCTCTTGTACCATCATCATGACCGAACCACTCTCTTAGCAGACAATTCAAGTAATGTTTGCCGCACAATTTTGGCATCACTAAATGGGATTTTTTTACCATTAATCTCTTGATAATCCTCATGCCCTTTGCCTGCTATTAGAACGACATCACCTTTGCCTGCACTGTAAATTGCTTGACGAATTGCAGCTGCGCGATCCTCTTCTATCCTAAAGTTAGCATCTACATGGGTACCTGCTACGATCTCATCGATAATTTTCTGCGGCGACTCTTGCCGTGGATTATCATTTGTAATAATGACTTCATCAGCAAGACGCGTCGTAACCTCACCGCTTAGCTCACGTTTTGCTTGGTCGCGCTCACCACCACAACCAAATACACATAATAATTTTGCTTTATTGTTTTTTGACTGCCTCTCTCTTAATGAATGTTTGATGATTTCTCGCAATGTGACCAACACTTTACTTAATGCATCTGGCGTGTGCGCATAATCGACGATCACAAACGGCAATTCTCCACCGCCGTACTTCTCCATTCGACCAGCAATTGGCTTTACTTGCTGTATCGCATAGACTGCATCTACGAACTTAGTTCCTTTTGCTAACAAGGTTGACAATACAGCCAACAAATTGGATGCATTGAACCGTCCAATTAAATCAATAACCACATGCCCACACTCACCTTTATACTCAACATCAAACGATAGGCCTTGGATACTTGATTGAAGATTAGACCCGCGAACAATACTGAGATTGCCTGGATTTTCGCTACTCATTTCTGGCTGCATAAATCCATACCCAATGACTTGAGTGTCTTTATTTTCCAATTGCCGTGAAAGCTCGACGCCATACACTTCGTCTAAATTAAGCACTGCATGCTTAAGACCAGGCCAAAAAAATAATTTAGCTTTAGCTGTGGCATAGGCATCCATGCTACCGTGATAATCCAAATGATCATGGGATAAATTAGTTAATACTGCCACGGAGAACACCGCACCATTGATTCGTTCTTGCACAATGCCGTGAGATGAAACTTCGATTGCCACACTATCAGCACCCTGATGCAAATAATCGGCCATCATCTGTTGCAACAAAACACCATCTGGCGTGGTATTAATGGTTGGTTCCAACGCATCAATAAAACCATTACCCAATGTTCCAATTACAGCTATATTGCTATTTAAAACCGACATCGCCTGTGCAACCCAATGGCTACATGAAGTCTTTCCATTTGTCCCCGTGATTCCAACTAGCCACAGTTTCTCAGAAGGATGGCCGTAGACATGACTAGCAATATGCCCTGTCTTCGCTTTTAACCCTGCAATGGGTAATGCTGGCAATTGCCACTCTGGGTTCCAAGAAAAGTTTTTTTTCTCCCACAGAATGGCATTCGCTCCAGCTTTAATAGCCTCCGGTATAAATTTTCGAGCATCAACTTTCTTTCCCGCATAAGCAAGAAAAGTATCACCAGGCTCCACTCGGCGGCTGTCTGATACTAAACGTTTAATCGAAACGCCCAGATCATCCAGAAGCTGAATATCAAATGAATTTTTATGCTTACCTATCACCATAAAACTCATCCCCCAACCTCAAACTCTGTTGCGACTGGAAATGACACGACATTATTTACTGGCGCATCATGCGGCACATTGAGCATTCTTAGCGCACCAGACATTACCTTACTAAAGACCGGTGCAGCAACTAAGCCACCATAATATTGACCTGCTGATGGCTCATCCAACATAACAGCAATAATAAGACGAGGATTAGACGCTGGCGCATAACCTACAAATGAGGCGATGTAACGATTCTTAGCATAACCTTTACCCTCTATATATTTATGTGCGGTACCTGTTTTACCTGCAACGCGATAACCTTCCACCTGAGCCAATGGTGCAGTTCCACCTGGCTGAACAACCATTTCAAGCATGTCACTCATCGCTAAGGCCGTTTCTTTGGAAATTACTTTCTGCCCCATCACACTTGAGTTTCGCTTAAGTAACGACACAGGCAAGAGTTCGCCATTGGTTGTAAATAAGGTATAGGCGCGTGCTAATTGCATAAGACTAGCTGAAATACCATGACCATACGACATCGTAGCTTGATCGACTACTCGCCAATCGTTATATGGCCGTAACTCACCTTCCGCTTCGCCAGGAAACCCTAAATCAGCCGACGAACCAAAACCCGAACGACTAAACATTTTCCACATGGTTTCTGGCGGCAACGATAAAGCTATTTTAGCCGTACCGACATTACTCGACGTCTGTATTACTTGAGCAACTGACAACGCACCTTTGTCTTGCACGTCACGTATGGTTCGTCGTCCTATTTTCAATAGACCCGGCGCTGTTTGTATGACGGTATCTGAATTGACAACGCCCAACTCCATCGCAATGGCTACCGAAAATGGTTTCAAAGTGGAACCCAACTCCAAACTTTCGACTAAAGCACGATTACGTATACCTTCTGGCGTAAAACTTGAACGTCGATTTGGATTAAAAACAGGCCAATTAGACAATGCTAATACTTCCCCAGTTTTAGCGTCTAATACAACTACGCTGCCAGACTTAGCACGGTTTGCAATAGCCGCACGTTTCAACTCACTATGCGCTAAATATTGAATGCCACTATCAAGTGCCAGAACAATATCTTGTCCCTGCCTAGGCAAACTAATATTTTCAATATTCTCTACAATTTTTCCCTTGCGATCCTTGACTACGCGACGACTACCTAGCTCACCCGCGAGTGTCTCTTGCCATCCCAGCTCAATGCCCTCTTGCCCGCTATCATCTATGCTCGTGAAACCCAACATATGTGCTGTCACTTCACCGGCAGGATAAAAGCGCTGTGATTCATTTTGAAGAAAGATGCCTGGCAAAGCTAGATTAGCAACACTATCTGCAACACCTGGTGGCACACGACGTTTGAGATATACGAAGCGGCGCTTCTTATTAGCAACTTGTGATTCAATCTCTGATAAATTCACCTGCAGCAACTTCGCCAACGCCATCAACTCTTTCCTACTTGCAGACACTAGCTTTGGGTCAGCGCATATGGAGGAGACAGGCGTACTAATTGCAAGCACTTCACCATGCCGATCAGCAATCATTCCACGTCTTGCCCCCATTTCTACAACATGGCTATAGCGAGACTTGCCTTCTTGTTGCAAAAAATTATGATTAACACCCTGCAAATAAAATGCACGTCCGGCCAATCCAACTAACCCAAGCAGCAGTAGTAGTAGCAAAAAACGCGAACGCGATGCCGATAAAGTTAGAAAAGGTACTGGTTGATATATCATGGCATTAACACTCTTTTGGAATCACTCAAGCCCACAAAATAGGTCGGCATCACGGCACGTGTCGTAACGGGCTTTTCCATATTCAAATCTTCTCTAGCAATACCTTCTATATACCTGTGTGTAGCCAATGTACTTTGCTCAAGCTGTAATTTCCCCCACTCCACTTCCAGCTGGTGCGTCATGACTCTCTCACTTTCCAATGCCGTAATTAACTTACGCGCCTCATGCTGTGACTGCACAACACCGAGCGCGCAAAAAACCGAGATTAACGCCAAAAAAATATTTAATTTAGTCATTATCGACACCTGTTTTAAACTCGCTCTGCCACACGCATCACCGCACTTCTAGCTCTCACGTTAGCTGACACTTCCTCTTGACTTGGACGAATTGTTTTGCCAATTAATTTCAATTTTTGATTACTGAAACGCTGCACCTCTTTATCTCGTAGTGGCAACCCACGAGGCAATTCATCGGTATTAGCCGCTGCCCGAACAAATCGTTTCACCAAACGGTCTTCCAAAGAGTGAAAACTAATCACCGCCAATCTCCCGCCCGGCCTCAGTAGCGCGACACATTGTGGCAAAATCAACGACAAACCCTCAAGCTCCTGGTTGAGAAAAATCCTGATCGCTTGGAAAGTACGCGTCGCCGGATTCTGCTTATTTTCCCGTCCGCTCCCACGCGAGCGCACGACTGGCGCGATAATCTCGGCAAGTTGAAGTGTGGTAACAATAGGTTGCCGCGCTCTTGCCATAACAATCGCTCTTGCAATCTGCCTAGCAAACCGTTCTTCGCCATAATCCCTTACCACCTCTTTTAAATGAGATTCCGATACCGAAGCAAGCCACTGAGCGGCCGTTTGCCCCCGGCTCGTGTCCATACGCATATCAAGCGGACCATCCGAACCAAAACTAAATCCTCGTGACGCCTCATCCAATTGCGGTGATGACATACCCAAATCCAACAACACACCATCGACCTGCGTAATACCCGCACTCTGTAAAATCTGCTGAAGGTCCGAAAAATCCCCGTGTTTAATGCTAAACCGTTTATCATTGATAGCTTGACCTGCGGCTACCGCCTCTGGGTCTTTATCAAAAGCAATTAATTTACCGCCTTCACCCAACTTTGACAGTATTAGACGGCTATGCCCACCACGTCCAAATGTACCGTCTATATATATGCCGCCGGACTTAATAGCCAAGGCATCCACTGCTTCGTGTAACAAAACTGTAATATGCATAGCCGCATCACCGCCATATCACAATGAAAAACCATCTAACTCAGGCGGCATATCACCATCCTTAAATGCAAGCGCATCTTCAATTTCAACATTCCACTTATCTTCATCCCACAATTCAAATTTTGCACCCTGCCCAACTAACACAACACCCTTAGACAAGCCTGCAAACTGACGCAAAGGTGACGTTATTAAGATGCGACCAGAGCCATCCATATCGACATCACTGGCATTACCAACAAGCAATCGCTGTAAACTACGGGTTTTAGGATTAAAACTAGAAAGGCCGTTAAGCTTTTGTTCTATAGGCTCCCAAGCAGGTTGGGGATAAACTAATAAACACCTAGAAGGATCAGCAGTGACAATCAGATGCCCTGAACAAAAAGACATAAGAACATCGCGATACCGTGTTGGTATTGCGAGCCTGCCTTTATTATCCAAATTGAGCTGCGTGATTCCACGAAACAATTTATCGCCTCACTAATAAGGAAAAGTTATTTTGCACTTTAGCCCACTTTGCACCACTTCTTCCCACTTTATATAATAACTAGACATCAGTCAAGTGAAGCAATGGATTTTCTTTGATATGACAAGGGTTTAAAGACAAAATAAAAAACAACAACCACCTAATGGATTTATTTTTAAAATAAGATAGATAGCAATATAAATGAATGTAACTTATGATCCAGAATGATGTTTTAATCAGAATATAGCCCCAATTTACCCCTTTATCTTTTTAATTAACCAACCCCACTGACAATGCCATTTTATTGGAAGCAGGCCAAACTAGAATTAGCTACACAAGATGACGTCATGCACAAACTCGTGCAACATGCTGGAGAAGCGACTCTCAGCTCGCGAGGGGACGCCTTTACGACTCTCGCACGCTCAATCGTGGGCCAACAAATATCTGTTAAAGCGGCTGAAAGCGTATGGCAAAAGATCATCGTTAAGGCACCACAAATGACAGCTCAAGTAATATATGACAGCAATATCGACTTATTACGCAGCTGCGGATTATCCCAAAGAAAAGTGACTTATCTACAAGACCTTTCTCGACACTTCATAGAAAAAACGTGGAATGAAACTACATGGCATGAGATGAGCGATGAAGCCATTATTGCTCAATTGATACAAGTGAAAGGCATTGGACATTGGACAGCAGAAATGTTTCTGATTTTTCATATGCTACGCCCCAATATCTTGCCGCTAGATGACATCGGGTTACAACGCGCAATCAGCTTTCATTACAATGCCAACCAACCAATTGACAAAGACGCTATACGTAAACTTGCTAAGCAATGGCAACCTTGGTGCACTGTCGCGACATGGCATTTATGGCGCAGCCTCGACCCTTCACCAGTTGCTTACTAACTCAAGAAATCATCAAACAATCAATGACTTTTTATACTAAACGACTATCTAACTACACCCCAGGTTGCAGCGCAACTGGAAGCTTAATCTCGCCTCCCTCCCTTAAAACAGTGACTTGCACTACATCACCTACTTTATATTTATCTAATTTTGACAATAACTCATCAACCGATTCAATCAAATCGCCATCCAGCGCAACGATAACATCCCCCGGTTTTACTCGACCATCCCTAGAAATCGTCGCGCCTTTGAGACCGGCTTTTTCTGCTGCTGTACCAGGGCCAACGCTAAGAATAACAACCCCCTTGATCTCCAACATTCCGATTAAACGATTATTCAGTGTACTATCAACTGTAATTCCCAAACCTGGGCGAATATATTTTCCACGACTGATTAGCTGAGGCACCACGCGATTAACTGTATCCACCGGCACAGCAAAGCCAATGCCAGCACTAGCACCAGATGTGCTATAAATCATTGTATTAATACCGATAAGTCGCCCTGCAGAATCAAGCAACGGCCCACCTGAGTTCCCCGGATTAATCGCCGCATCGGTCTGAATTAGATTATCAATATGACGCCCATCTTCACCGGGCAAAGAACGATCAAGCGCAGAAACAATACCTGTCGTCAGCGTCCAGTCCAAACCGAATGGGTTGCCAATAGCAAATACCTTCTGCCCCACTTTAAGATCATGACTCGTACCTAGTGGTACAGGAGTAGGACGTTGAATACCAATACCAACCCTTAGCACCGAGATGTCATGTGCGGGACTGCTACCCACCAATGATGCTTTATAGTCACGTCCATCCGCAAGACGCACAATTGCTTCATTGGCACTTTTTATTACATGGAAATTGGTAACAATGTGACCAGCATCATCCCAAATAAAACCCGAACCTGTACCACTTAGAACTGAATCTATGTTCCGCGTCCAGAGATCCATTACACGCTGATGAGTGGTAATAAATACCACCGATCCACGAGAATTCTCAAATAACTCAATCGTACTTTGTTCATCTTGCGCCAGATTGCCACGCGCTTCAACTATTCTGGGCATCACATTTTGCTGAGAACCGGACGAAAACAAACTCGACCAATTAATTGGAAGCAGTATGCTACGGAAAAGTAGCATTAAAACAGCAACGACCAATATGAACCAAACTAGACGCGCAAAAAATTGGCCATTAGCAGGCATAGAACAATGACTCCTTAAACATTAAACACTTTACTGAACAAGATTTCACATACTAAATAAAAAGAGAAACCCTTCTTAATAGCAAGGTCTCCAGAAATACAATCTACATGGTAGAGAGTTACCTGACGCACATAACCTGCAGGATCATTCTTTTCCAGCAACACATTGTAACTTGTAATGACCAACTAATGGGCACCTCTAAAAATTCATTTTTCTAGACGAGACAAGGCGAGAACAAAAAATATAGACGCAGCATATTATTGATATGTAAGGAATTATTTTTTTTGAACAACGCAGTATTGTGAAGAAATATGGGCTTTAGAGGCGCCCTAAAACCGGGCACTTTTTTTGCGCTTGGCCTGCAGTCTCCCAACTCACGACCTGATCAGCTAACATTATCACTTGAAAGCTGGGATAATTACGGATGAATAATGAGACTTCCCAAACAACACCTTCTCCCCTAGAAAATTCTGGCGGGCAGTTTTTTAATGAATTGTCGTTGTCGCCAAAATTACTGACAACATTGCAGCAGCTCAAATACTTAACGATGACGCCAATTCAAGCGGCTAGTTTACCGATTACGTTGGCAGGTCATGATCTAATTGCGCAAGCCAAAACAGGTAGCGGTAAAACAGCCGCATTTGCGTTGGCACTGTTGACCAACCTGAATCCACGCCACTTTGCAGTACAAGCCATGGTGCTGTGTCCAACGCGAGAATTAGCTGATCAAGTGACGCAGGAGCTTCGCCGCCTGGCACGATTTGCTGACAACATCAAAATTCTTACGCTGTGTGGCGGTAGTACCATGCGTCCGCAAGTATCCAGTTTGGCGCATGGTGCACATATTGTTGTTGGCACACCCGGACGTATTATGGATCATTTGCAACGCAATACCCTAAACCTAGAAGCACTGAACACCTTAGTTTTTGATGAAGCTGATCGCATGTTGGATATGGGTTTTTATGATGACATTTCATTTGTTGTAAAGCACTGTCCGATTGAACGTCAAACATTACTGTTCTCAGCAACCTACCCCAAAGGTATCGCCGGACTGGCGCGACAATTCTTACGCAATCCACGTGAAGTGAAACTGCTAGAGCAACACGAGGAACACAAGATACGCCAGCGTTTCTACGAAATAGAAAATGTATCACGCTTGCAGACGGTTGCGTTATTGCTTAAGCACTATCGTCCCATCAGCACGCTGGCATTTTGTAACACCAAGCAGCAGTGTCGTGATTTGCTCGAAATATTGCAGGCGCAAGGCATAAATGCACTGACTCTGAATGGCGACCTCGAACAACGTGAAAGGGATCAAGTGCTAATACAGTTTGCCAATCGTAGCTGCTCGGTATTGGTGGCAACCGATGTGGCCGCACGTGGCTTGGATATCACGCAACTTGAAGCTGTCATTAATGTCGACGTAACAGCCGACCCAGAAATATATATACATCGTATTGGCCGCACAGGTCGCGCTGATGAAAACGGCTGGGCATTGAGCCTGTGTAGTCTTTCTGAAATGCCCCGAGTTGTGGAGATTACAAAGATGCTAGGTTCCGAACCAGAATGGCATGACGTAGCCACACTGCAAAGTGAAAACAACACTCCGCTGGCGTCACCGATGGTGACACTACAAATACTCGGTGGGCGCAAAGAGAAAATTCGCCCCGGAGATGTATTGGGCGCGCTCACTAGTGGAGCAGGCTTCACACGCGAACAAGTCGGAAAAATCACCGTAACCGATCAGTCGACTTATGTTGCCGTGGCACGCGACATTTCTCGTGAAGCTACGCGGAAATTGTCAGCTGGGAAAATTAAAGGTAAAACGGTAAAAGTACGTGCGTTGTAGCGTCAAGAAAAGTTTATGGAAAACGATAAAATAATTGCAGCCGTGCGACAGTGGGTAGAAACCTTGATTGTTGGCATGAATCTCTGCCCATTTGCCAAGCGCGAATTGGCGAAGAACCGGGTGCGTTTCACTGTGACAGAGGCGACAACGGATGATGAGTTGATGGCGGCATTGCAAGCTGAATTGGAATTCCTGGATAGCGACTCTTCAGTTGAAACCACGTTGTTAATTCATCCAAAGGTACTGCAGGACTTTGATGATTACAACCAGTTTCTGAATTTTTCCGACCGTTTTATAGCACAATTACGAATGGGTGGCATCTATCAGATTGCCAGCTTTCATCCTAACTACCAGTTTAGCGGTACAAACCCTGATGATGCGGAAAACTACACAAACCGTTCACCTTATCCTCTGCTGCACCTTCTTCGAGAGAAAAGCCTTGAACGCGTCATCGCCGATTATCCAGATATCAATCAAATTCCCGTGCGTAATATTGAACTGATGAATCGCTCTGGACAAGACAAACTGCAAGCAATCATCCAGGCTTGTTTAGATAGTCCCGGCCGCAACTAAATGTTAATGCAACAGAACACTTTAGAAGCAAATTTACAATATCATTAGCGGTGAACATGAACACGCAACAAAATAACTAAGCCCTAAATACACACTAGAAATTATACAATTTCAGTGAAAAGCCTCGACCGACATTTTGGCGGAGAAAGCTGGAGCCTGACTTTCTACAATGGGGAAACGTACGTTCTCAAAATACCAATCGCTTATGTAATTTGAGTGTACATTTTTTATAAAAAAACTGCCTAAAAAGTACCCAACTGTAATTGACTATTACACAACCTGTATCAATATTACTCGGTTGGATTGAAGAAAAGACGAATATTAAATACAAGGGAGAATTACGTTCGCGCAATTAATAATTGAAAATAGTATAGTTCATACTGCTATGCAAAAAAACGCACAAGTGAATCGGCTAAGAAAAACCTGAAATGCACGTTAAAACAACAACCAAATGACTATCAATAAAAGTCTGTAATTGATAATCTGTACCAAAGCTCATTCATTGTCAATTTGAGACAATAAAATTTCAAATTGAGAGGCTTCAAATGGAAACAAAGCCAGTAGCTAATGAGATACCAGGCAAATATTTTCCGCCATTGATAAGAAGACTTCTTTATTTGCAGTCACTCAATATAGAAGAAATTGCAGTGCTGATGAAGATGCACGAACATACACGTTTTATTGATGAGCGTACTATTTTTCTGCGTCAAGGCGACTTGCAAAAAGAATGCATCGTAGTAACAAAAGGTTGGGCCTATCGCTTCTACGAGTTGAGCGACGGGAGTCGGCAGATAATTAATTATTATTTGCCCGGGGATGTTATCAACCCGTTTGCCGTAATTCTCCCAAAAATAGGTTATTCTGTTGCAAGCATTACACATCTAGAGGTATGTGTATTTAAACCTGAATACTTGGTTGAAGTATTTTCCACCCAACCCAAATTAAGTCTTCTTTATGTGTGGATGCTAGGGCATGATGACTCAGTAATTGCAGAACAGGTTGTGCGTATTGGTCGACGATCGGCTTATAAACGTACTGCACATTTGCTGTTGGAATTATTTCATCGAATGAAAGTCATTGGTGAAACTGAAAATAAAAGTTTTCCCATGCCTATTTCACAACAATTACTAGCAGACACGCTAGGTTTAAGCTTCGTGCACATGAACAGAACTTTGAGAAAGTTGCGTATGGATAATCTCATCAGCATGACTTATAGAGTGGCAACACTACTGGATATCGATAAATTAAAGCAGCTTGCCGAATATGAGGTCTTTTATATGGAACAGATAAAAAATCTCTCCGCTATTATTGAAAATTTGGATGCTAATAATGTACTGTTAGCTCAAGAAGCTATGTATAACAAAAGATTCAAATAAATAAGCTCCCCGTGGCAAGCCACGGGGAGTTGCAAGTTTAAAACACTTAAAACTTTCGATGGCCAGATCATTAGATCACTTAAGAACCTGTCGAATCACTGTACGAGTTACAACTGATCAGTTCGCGAAGATTTTAATAATGAGACTGTTAATACCCATCTGTGGCATCTTCAATCTCATCACCTGCATCTTCAAAAGTGTCACTTATCGCATCGCCGCTATTTTCTATACCTTCGTCTAAACTTTCACCCGCTCGCTCTGCTGGGCCATCTTGCTCCGCACAACTTATGAGAATAAGTGATGATAATATTAATAGGGTTGTTAAAATAGCTTTCATTATAAATACCTCATATTGATTAAAACAGTTGTTGGGAAGTGTTAATGCATTACATTAGTTATGCCTGATTTTGAAAACGTCATACAGGTGGCGGGCGTCGTCCAATGACCCAAAAGACAATCGCTAGAACGATACCAATAACAAACAAGATCCAGGCCATCTCCATAGCCATACCTGCAACGCCGGTAACACCCAATAATGCAGCGATGACGGCTATAACTAAGAAAGTAATTGCTAAATTGATCATTATAATTCTCCATATATAGATTCATATAAATCTAAAAATTGATTTAAATACAAAGTGAAGTGTTTGCCCACTGAAAAAGTTTCCAATTTAAGTGGGCAAAGTACACTTTTTAACTTACTTCCATCGAATTTGAATCAAAATAAAATTAACATTTGTTGGTAAAATCGTCGACTTCTTGCTCTGCCTTCTCTTTGCTAATGCCATATCGTTCTTGGATTTTGCCAACCATCTCTTCGCGCTTACCTTCGATCACATCAAGGTCATCGTCAGTTAATTTACCCCATTGTTGCTGCGCCTTTCCTTTAACTTGCGTCCAATTACCTTTTATTTGATCCCAATTCATAATGATGTTCCTTTTTGATGTTAGTAATACTCAAAACGATGCGCCAAATTTATTACGCGCACCACAAAAAACTAAGATTCTTTTAACTCGAACTCAGAAGCTTGTTCTAGTTGTTCTTCAGTGGCTTGTAACATAATCTTATCGTTGGCTATCTGTAAGCTATGAAATGGCACAGCAACTAATTTATCGCCGACACCGAGCACACCACCCACTGACATGACTGCATAAGTGACTTTGTTTTCATTACTTAAGATAAGGTCGTCAATACCACCAAGATTGTTTCCATTTTGGTCGAAGACATCCATATCAAAAAGCTTTTTAGCGTTAATAGAGAAATCTATTTTTGCCGCGCTGTACTTACTATTCGTGCCACTGTCTGCGGGACGATTGTCTGTCTGATAATTGCGATCAACGACATATTCAAACTTAAAATCTGGCAGTTTTTCTAGCCGCTCTTCAGATAGATTGGTGGTAATTCTTTCTTCTTTTTTATTTATTTTCATATCAGCAAGTGGGATGGCAACCAACTTATCGCCCACCCCGAGCACCCCACCGATTGACACGATTGCATAAGTAATGCTTTCATCATAATTCAATATTAAATCTTCAATTTTGCCGATATCTTGATCACCCTGACCGACAACATCCATATCTAGTAAATTTTTAGCATTTATCTGGTATGTAAGATTAGCTGGGCCAAATTTAACGTCATTGTTGTTATGAGAACTTTCAGTATTTTTCATGCTTGTGTTGCTTGTATTACTTGCTTCAGCAGAATCAAGGTTCTCTAAATTTTGTTCCTCGCTAGCCTGCACTGTTAGGCATGTCAATAAGAGACTGAAGCCGCTTACAATAGCCATGTTGGATAGATGTTTACGATAAATCATAATTTGCCCTGTTGATTAATTAATGAAATTGCATATTTACTATATAGGGCCCTTTAAATAGCTGTTATTAAATATGTTAATAACCGTTCATTTGTTATATAAATTTAAACAGGGTTTATTTCTGGAGTTTACGTAGAAGAAAGTAGTGATCTGCTGGTAATGATTTGTTACACAGAATTGTGTTTACCGAAAAACAGCGTTGACTATGGTGTTCAAATGCATGGAAGCAGTACAGTGCGCCTCTAAAAATTAATATTCGCCCAGATGCGAGGCAAGGGAGAAATTTTCAGCGCTGCATATTATTGATATGTAAACAATAATTCTTTTCAGCAACGCAGTTAATGTGAAAGAATCTGGGTTTTTAGAGGCGCTCCACAGAAAAAAATGGTTTCGATCAGAGGCTATAACTTGGTAATAGACACTATTTCCGGCGTGAAATTTGTTAAGCGGCACTAACAAATATTTGGGAGATCAAAATAGAAGGACTAAAAGAGCTCGGCTCAACACTTAAACATTTGACGAGTCTGTTAGTAAAGCGTTTTTGGAACCAGTTTGGAGTAGGGTCCACAAACGGCAGCGATACTTATTGCTGTAGTAGGAGAAAACTGCAAACAACGCCCAGATAGAAATATATTTGGGAATACTCCAGGACGAAATGGTGCGTCACCGAAAATTTAAGCTACGACAGCAAGCCATTTAGGAAATTACCGAACATATTGAAATCTTCTATAACCGACAGCATAAGCAAGTAATACTGGGCTACCTGCTATACCAGTAGCATTTACACATAAATATCATAAAAACCTAATCACGGCGGACTCCAAGTACAAATCATGCGGGATAACTCCCCGACAGAAGAGCTCTTCCGCGGACTTAAAATATGAACAACTGAACTATGAAAATTTAGATCCAAGAAACAACTAAAGCTGAGGATCATCAACTATCTGACTTCTTACAATAAAAAGCTTACACACTCAAAATTAGGCGACCAATCACCATTGAAATTTGAACGAGTATTTTATAGAAAGACTTATTGAGAAAGTGTTTGGTTTTAATTATCCATTTCGAAATTCAGATATTCTAAGAACCACACGCTTTAGATCATCCTCTGACCTTAAGATAACCTGGTTTATTTACTACACAATTACAGTTCTGTTACTACTCAACACAAAACACCTTACAAACTTTGGTAGCCCTTTTACGTCAACCAATCCAATAGGATCCCAATAATTAACCATATTTTTTTCTATTCCGGCGACGACGACCATGCGCTTGTCTTTCCTCAACCTTAGTCGGTGTTGCGGCTTTTTTTCCAGCATAAGGATTATGCCCTGTCTTAAAATCAACCCGAAGTGGCGTCCCTTCTAGCTTAAAGGTCTCACGGAACGTATTTTCAAGATAACGTCGATAGGTTGGCGATACATGATTCAACATGGTGCCGTGAACGACAATTAATGGTGGATTAGAGCCGCCCTGATGCGCGTAACGTAGTTTTGGACGGGACATTCCACCACGTGGTGGCGGGTGTTTTTCTACGGCCGCCAACAAGGCACGTGTTAGTTTTGGTGTTGGCAAATTTACCATTGCAGCAGCATAAGCTGCGTCTATTGACGGCAGCAAATTTTTCATACCACTGCCACGTAAAGCAGATATGTAGTGTAATTTGGCAAAACTCAGGAATGCAAGCTTGCGTGTAAACTCTCTCTTGATAGTTTCACGTTGGTATTCATCCAAATCATCCCACTTATTAACCACAACGACCAATGCACGTCCGGTTTCTAGTATAAACCCGGCAATATGAGCATCCTGGTCTGAAATTTCATTGGTTGCATCCAGCACCAGCACAACAACATTCGCGTCTTCCACTGTTTGTAGGGTTTTTACGACAGAGAATTTTTCGATTGTCTCGTTTACTTTACCACGCCGACGCAAACCCGCTGTATCAATTAATGTATAACGTTTCCCATGACTCTCAAAATCAATATAAATACTATCGCGTGTAGTTCCCGGCTGATCGAATGCTATGACGCGCTCTTCACCCAACATGGTATTAATGAGGGTAGATTTACCAACATTAGGACGGCCAACAATAGCTATTTTTGGGTTCTTCTCTTTATCACCTTCTTCATCTTCTGGCTCGGGAAAATCCGCTAACGACACTTCAACCAAATCATTAATATTATCACCATGAATCGCAGATACTGAGCAAGGTTCACCCAAACCCAACTCATAAAATTCAGCAGTTACGACAGCTGTTGCCATACCTTCTGTTTTATTGACGACCAACAGTATCTTGTGACCTGTTTTACGCAACTGATCCGCAATAATTTTGTCCTGCGCAGCCACACCTTGCCTACCATCAACAATAAATAGCACCATATCAGCTTCATCAACGGCCTGTAATGTCTGCTTGGCCATTGCATGCAAGATGCCTTCTTTTATTACAGGCTCAAAACCACCCGTATCAACCACCAAATGTGGTTTATCACCGATTCTTCCATGACCATAATGGCGATCTCTAGTCAGTCCAGGAATGTCTGCGACAATCGCGTCACGGCTACGCGTTAAACGATTAAATAATGTTGATTTACCAACATTTGGTCGCCCAACCAGTACAAGTGTGGGTTTCATGATTTAAGGATATTTATAAAAAATACTGCGTGAAATGTTTTTCTAACTAAGGTTATTTGATATTACTTGATGAATGTAGCTATTCTGCTGCAAAGGCGTAGAGTCCACCTTCTTCCGTTTGCACAACAAAGCCATTTGGTATCAGGGTTGGGGTTGCATTAATCGCACTTTTATCAGTGCTTGATCGTCCAATAATCGCACCATCATAGCTTCTTAACATGACGACATAACCTTGTTCATTCGCGATTACTAAATTATGGCTCAGCATCAAAGGTGCTGACAACTTCAAACTACCTAGTCGCCCTCTCCTCCAAACACCAGCGCCGCTTCTCTTGTCATATGCCATCACTGTGTTGTTTTCTTTACTGACATACAGATAATCATCATCCATACTAAGCCCAGCATTACTTGACGCATCTCTTACCCAAATCTGGCCGCCGTCAACCATATCAAAACATGCCACACGTCCTTGATAAGCAACCGCACAAATGAATTGACCATCGACAACCGGCAAGCTCGTAACATCCGTCATGCGCTCTAGCTCGGTAACCCCGCGCGGTTGAGAAACAGCCACTTCCCACCCAACATTGCCATTAAACAAGCTCATTGCAACAAGTTTTCCTCCTGCAAATCCCGCAAAAACAGCACCGTGAGTAACTAACGCACCAGCATAGCTACGTACCGTCAAAGAAGGCGTTGCGCCTTGATAAACCCATTGTCGACTACCATCCAGCGCATTTAAGCCAAATATTCGACCATCACCTGTTCGTACCACCACAACATCATTGTCTATTTGAGGGGCACTTAAAATTTCACTTGAGACTTGCGCTTTCCACTGACTATTCCCGACTTCATCATAAGCCAAGACTTCGCCTTCATAAGTGCCAACCAAAACAAGGCCACCACCAAGTCCCACGCCGCCGGATAACTCTTTCTCGGTATTAATACGCCAGACCCGTTCGCCTGTTTTAACATCAAAACGGTATAGATAACCATCTTCATCTGCGGTATAAACCGATTCTTCATCCGCTACTGGGGAAAAAATAGCAGTTAGACTCTCACCAACATTAGCTTTCCATAATAAAGTCAAACTTTCAAACTTATCTAGCTCAGCCAGTTCTTCCTCATCAATTTCTACTTTTTCTTCACCTGCAACCAATTCAACGATATCAGCGACAAATGAGTCAACCGCTCTGAGACTAAACATATCAGGCATATTTGCACAGCCAGTCAATTGTATTAAAAATAGCAAAAGCAGCCCTAAACGCCTGCTGTTATCTATTTTCGCCTCAATAGTATTTCGAATCACGTTCAATTACTCTACCAATATCTCCGCATCCCCTAACGCATCCAACTTCATCTGCACAATATTAAAATAATTATTATTCGGATCAAGTTTAGCAATGGCTATTTGATAGGCTTCACGCGCTTCTGCAATTCTCCCCGCTGCGGTCAAAATGTCTCCTCTACGGTCAGAATAAAGGCCGTTAAAAGCTTCTCCGTGCTTAGACGTTATCACTTTTAAAGCTTCATCAAATTTTTCTTCGTCTAACAGCAAACCTGACAATCTAAGCTTTGATAAATCTTTTAATTCAGTTTCTTCTGCGTTATCGATAACCCATTGTAGGTTTTCTTTAGCTGTTTTTAAATCACCAGCATCAAAATTGGCTTTTGCAGCTATCATTGCAGCACGTGATGCGTAACCACTTGACGAATAACCGTCCATCAGTAAAGAAGCTGCATCGTTTATTCTTTTAGGGTCTTTAGACTCCTGAACTTGTTGAACTAAAACGTATAAGTCAGCAGCTTGTATTTTTTGTTGGTGGGTATAATATTTCCATGCCTGTATCCCACCAATACTTGCAGCAAAAACTGAAATCGCAATAAGTACAGTTGTACCATAAGCGTCCCACCACGATTTCATACCATCAATTCTTTCCTGCTCATCTGCATTATATGTCGCCATTTTTCTTCCCGAATATATTTAAGGTCTGTATTTCTAGTGTTAAATTTTAATTAAATCAACCACTGTATTTAGTCCAGCTCTCATTTGATTTGTTGCTTCGCGTAATGGCTTTAAGCTTACTTCTTCCACTGCAGCCTCATCATCTCCAATAATCAAAGCAAAACGCGCACCACTGGCATCTGCTTTTTTCATTTGCGATTTAAAACTGCCACCACCACAATGCAGTATCGACTTAAGTCCATGATCACGCAAATATTCCACTGTTTTCCAAGCAAAAATCAATGCACCATCACCCTGATGCACAACATAGACATCTGGTACTGGTGGCGCTAGTTCTTTACCACATTCCGACATCAACGTAAGCAATCGTTCAACACCCATTGCAAAACCACAAGCGGGCGCAGGTTTACCGCCAATTTGTGAAATTAGGCCATCATAACGACCACCAGCACAAATGGTACCTTGTGCGCCCAATCTATCAGTAATCCATTCAAACACAGTGCAATTATAGTAGTCTAAACCTCTAACAAGCTGTAAATTTATTTCAAAATCAACACCTTGATTTCTTAGTATTTGTTGCAGCGTTTCAAAATGCTCAAGGGACGTTTCATCCAAATCATCAATTAGCTTAGGTGCGCCATTATTAATCTCGCACATATCTGGGTTTTTACTATCGAGAATACGTAATGGATTACTATGAAGGCGTCGTCGAGCATCTTCATCAAGCACGCTTATATGGCCTTCATAATATTTAATCAATCGTTCCCGATGTAAGGCTCTAGACTCAACACTACCAAGTGTCCCGATTTCCAAGCGCACGCCAGAAATACCGAGCTGTTCCCATAATCTCGCACACATCACAATATGCTCTGCATCTATATCGGGGCCGGTATAACCTAATGCCTCAACACCCACCTGATGAAACTGACGATAGCGCCCCTTTTGGGGGCGCTCATGACGAAACATAGGGCCAGAATAAGATAACCGTTGTGGACTAGCATATAACAAATTATTCGCGATCACAGCACGTACACAAGATGCCGTGCCTTCTGGACGAAGCGTCAAACTCTCACCGTTAAGATGGTCGACGAAAGTGTACATCTCTTTCTCAACAATATCAGTCACTGAACCAATCGAACGTACAAACAAATCTGTTTGCTCAACGATGGGCATACGGATATTTCGATAACCGTATGCCGCCAACCATTCTTGGGTAGTCTGCTCAAAAAACTCCCAGCGAAAGGTTTCGTCAGGCAGAATGTCATTCATGCCACGAACAGCTTGTATTTTCTTCGTCATTAATTAGCTAATTTTTCTTAGCTTCTCTCTAAATTTTTTCTATAAGAGTTAAGCTTTTCTGGGGTATTTATCCTGCACATATTGATCAACAATTTGGCGAAACTCTTCTGCGATATTATCGCCTTTTAGCGTTACTGTTTTCTCACCATCGACAAAAACAGGTGCAACAGGACTTTCACCAGACCCAGGTAAACTAATGCCGATATTAGCATGCTTACTTTCCCCTGGGCCGTTTACCACACACCCCATGACCGCCAAGTTCATATTCTCTACACCCTCATATTGGTCACGCCAAACAATCATCTGATCACGCACATAGGTCTGAATGCTATCAGCCAGCTCTTGGAAATAGGTACTGGTTGTACGACCACAACCAGGACAACTAGCAACTAATGGAACAAAAGCACGCAAACCCAAAGTTTGCAATATCTCCTGACCAACGATCACTTCGCGTGTTCGATCACCTCCCGGTTCTGGTGTCAATGAAATGCGAATAGTATCGCCAATGCCTTCTTGCAACAACACAGACAGCGCGGCTGTGGAAGCCACAATACCTTTTGATCCCATTCCGGCTTCTGTTAGCCCAAGATGTAGCGCGTAGTCGCAACACGCAGCCAATTCTCGATAAACAGCGATCAAGTCTTGCACACCACTCACTTTGCATGACAATACAATTTTATTACGTGCCAGCCCTATTTCTTCTGCTTTTGCTGCGCTTTCCAATGCTGAGGTAATCAATGCCTCGCGCATCACATAGCCGGCGTCTTGTGGTTCACTCGACTTGGCGTTCTCATCCATAATACGCGCTAGCATTTCAGGGTCAAGACTGCCCCAATTAACACCAATACGAACCGGCTTGTCATATTTGCATGCTGTTTCAATCAGAATAGCAAACTGTTCGTCTCGCTTCTTGCCTTTGCCTACATTACCCGGATTAATGCGGTATTTTGATAATGCTTTTGCACAATCTGGATATGCCGGCAGTAATTTGTGGCCGTTAAAATGAAAATCACCCACCAATGGCACATCGCAACCCATATCATCCAATTTCGCTCGAATCGCTGGAACTGCTTTTGCGGCTTCCATCGAGTTAACCGTGATCCGGACCAGTTCTGAACCCGCACGTGCAAGCTGTGCAACCTGCGCAATGGTAGCGTCGGCATCCACGGTATCAGTATTGGTCATAGACTGAACAACCACCGGCGAACTCCCTCCGATAGTGACGGATCCAACCGGAACACCAACACTTGTGCGTCGTTGTTTAATACTATTATTTGAGGACATATATACAGTAATTTAAATTTCTATAAGATTACAAGAACAAATTTCGAATGAAAATCATTCTAGCGCGAGGCGTGCAATACCTTCGTTTTCATTTGTATACGGAACCAGATCGATTATTCGTCCATTATAAGTTAAATTAACTTGCTCAGCATTACTTATAACCAATGATAATGGGCGCTTGCCACTAACCATCTGCTCAGTGCCGGCAATATTGTTTTGTTTAAAAACTACCGTATTTGCTTGATCTTTCACCTCGACCCACGAGTCATTTGTGAATTTAAAATATAAAGTACCAAAATCACTGCCAACTGGACTTGAACTAGAAACAGCCGCAGATAACGACTCCACTGACGAAAAATGCTTTTGTTTCTGATGAATCTCAGCATCAATTGCTTGAATAGACTGATTATTAATATTATTTGGTACTACTGAATTACTCGCGGGAGGTATTGGTAATTGCAACTCAATAGTCGGCTGACCATTAGTTACACTGCTTTCTATTGAATTACCCATCTTTTTTTCAGATCCATCACCAATAAAAGGCAGCTGACTCCAGTTGATACTATGATACAAGCCGTAAATAACAAATAAAAATAATACTGCCGCGACAACTTTAAACAAGCCATTTTGGCTTTTACCATTTCTATAAGTCTGCCGATCCCATGCCCAATTTGATGAGAATGATGTTGTGCTCGTTGGCTGTACCGAGTTCAATGTCGTATGAGCTGTGATTATTGGGGCTTGAGATGGTAATGCTTTCAGCATTGGTTTTGGATCCAACTTCACCAGATTAGCGTAGTTACGTATAAATCCACGCAAAAAAGTACCGGTTGGAAGCTTCCCAAAATCCTCTTTTTCTAACGCCTCAACTTGCTTTGCTGACAAACGTAACTGTCGCGATACATCTTCGATACTTAGATTACACGCAATTCTACCCGCTTGCAGCTGATGCCCCATGCTATGAACGACACTTACGCCACCACCACCTTCTCTAGACTCTTCCTCGGTATATCGAGGATTGACTAAAGCGGCTTTATCAACATCAACAGACACTGTGTCAGTATTAGTATTGTCATTAGCGTCGCTTTGATTGTTATACTCAAACTTATTCATCATTTAAACCTATCCTCACGTAGCGCTGTCGCTTCTTTGGAATTTGGAAAATGTTTCTGCAACTGAAATTGATAGCTATCTGCTGCATATTGGTCACCCATTTCACGCTCAATTTGTATAGCTAACCATAAACCTTCAGGTGTTGGTTTTGTACGCCGCATATAATTGGAAAGTTTCGTTTTAGCACCGATCACGCTTCCTTTTCTAAAATCTACTTCAATCAAACCAACTAGCGCGGGTGAATAAGTTGGCTGGATAGACAATGCACGCCTAAAATACTCTGATGCAAGGCCATAATCTCCCCGTTTTATTTCACAAGCACCTGCATTTGCAAACGATTTCTCAGGTGTCAAATAAAGCCGATCTCTTATCGCCACTAAGAAATGATTAATGGCTTTGTCCATCTGTTCTGGCATTCGTTGGCACAGAAACCACCCATAGTTATTATGGATATCTGGGTCATTGGGGGACAGTATCAATGCTTGCTCAAAATTCTTATGCGCCATGTCATTTTCATGCAATGCCATGTAGACCAAGCCCAGCACATTATGCGCCGGCGCATAATGTGCATCAGCTTGTATCGCTTCGGTTATCTCATCAATTGCGACACCAAACTGACCACGATGATAATATTCAGCGGCCAACTCTGTGTGTATTTTTGCGCTTTGTTGCATGCGTTTCTGATGCTGTTCGGCGGTCAAATCCCCATGCACTGATTGCTGTGCACAACCATTGATTAACAGCACCAGCAATACAATGATAAAGCCAAATGACATGCCTCTCATTTCACCGCCTCCGCCATTAATTGTTTTGTTCGCCGGGTTTTATCCAACACTTGACCCGCCAGTTGTCCACATGCTGCGGCAATATCATCACCCCGCGTTTTACGCACAGTCACAATCAATCCTGCTTGCATCAATACGTCACGAAAAATACGTATCGCCTCTGTTGACGAACGCTGATATCCAGACCCAGGAAATGAATTAAATGGAATTAAATTAAATTTACAAGGAGTGTCTCGCACTAATTCGACGAGTTCATATGCATGTTCCACACTGTCGTTCACTCCATCTAACATCACATATTCAAAGGTCACGAAATCTCTTGGCGCAGCAGTAAGATAACGCTGACAGGCTGCCAATAATTCTTTAATCGGATATTTCTTATTAATCGGCACAAGTTGGTCACGTAACGCATCGTTGGGCGCATGTAATGACACCGCCAAAGCAACAGGGCACCGCTCGCGCAAACGATCCAGCGCTGGAATCAACCCGGAAGTACTCACCGTCACTTTTCGACGTGATAGTCCGTAGGCATTATCGTCTAACATCAAATCAAGCGCGGTCACTACGTTCTCAAAATTTGACAATGGCTCACCCATACCCATCATCACCACATTACTCACCACACGGTTTTTATCTACAGACTGACTCTGATAAATTTGTGCGTTATCATTTAAAATAGGCTCACCAACAGGCGTTACTTTAAGCGCATTATTTGCCCACCATAATTGACCAATAATTTCTGCAACCGTCAAATTACGATTAAAACCCTGTTTCCCAGTCGAACAAAAAGTACAGGCCAACGCACAGCCTACCTGGCTAGAAACACATAACGTACCGCGATTAGCTTCTGGGATAAAAACCGACTCAATACCATTACCCGACCCCACAGATAGCAACCATTTACGAGTACCGTCTGCAGCGACGTGGTCACTCATTACTTCCGGCAACCCAATTTCAGCAACCACCGAAAGTTTTTCCCGCAACCCTTTCGCAAGATCGCTCATCTCGACAAAATCAGCTTTGCCAAACTGATGAATCCAGCGCAACAATTGTTTAGCTCGAAATGGTTTCTCGCCGATCTCTGTACAGTAGTCTGTCAGTTGCTTTGCGTTGAAATCAAGTAAATTGACGGTCACGGTAATATTAACGCCATGAATTAACGAGAATGAACATCCAAGGTTGCAAAAAAGTAAGCAATCTCAACAACTGCTGTTTCTAGTGCATCTGAGCCATGTACGGCATTTGCATCAATACTGTCAGCAAAATCAGCGCGGATCGTTCCTTTCTCGGCTTTTTGTGGATCGGTCGCTCCCATTAAATCACGATTCTTTTTAATGGCATCTTCACCTTCTAACGCCTGAATCATCACCGGCCCAGAAGTCATGAATTCAACCAAATCTTTAAAAAATGGGCGATCACGATGAACGGCATAAAAACCTTCAGCTTCTGTTTGCGAAAGATGCTTCATACGTGAAGCAATAATTTTTAATCCATTGCTTTCAAAACGAGAATAAATTTCTCCAATCACATTTTTTGCAACTGCATCTGGTTTAATAATAGATAATGTTCGTTCAACTGCCATCGAGTACTCCGCTAACTAAGGAAAATAAAAGCGTATTTTAACAAGAAATGCGTCATCTCACCGAAAAAACAAAATATAAAAGGTGCAACATACCTTAAAGTATAGCTACTCTCGCTCAATCGGCCGACCTTCGGCTTGCCAGTGACGAAACCCCTCACGATAATATTTGACGTTTACCCAGCCCCACTCCACGGCTTTTTGACTCGCAACTGAACTTCCCATGCAAGTAATACCGTTACAATAAAAAACCACCGCAGCATTTTTATTTACAATAGATTTCAAATTATTAATGGTAAAACCTTCACTGTGAATAGCCAGATGATAAGCACCGGGCAAATGACCTGCATTAAAGTCTTTTATGCTACGAACATCAATAAAAGGTAGTCCTTCGGCTAACAGAACAACGGCTTCCTCAGTCCCAATCGTCTCAGCACCCTTTATTTCTGTCGGCGCTTCTTCCGCCGCACTAGCCGAGCCAATCAAAAAATACAAAAAGACAAGGATAAAAAGTAGATAATTTTTCATGAAATAAATTCCTCCTAGATCATTAAACCACTATGTTGGGTCGCGCACGAAAATAGCTACGATTATCATAATAACGGCTATCACTATTATCCAGTGACCAACCTGGATAGCCCAGAATTGGCACCGGTGTTAAATCAGTACATGCAGTTAGGCGCTGGCTAATAAACTCAGCCAACATCTCATCAATATTTACTAGCTGCTGCTGCGGCGATTGACTAAAAAAATCATTTTGAACACTGAATACAATGCCTTTTCCGGTCATTCCTATATAAGGATTAAGCCCTTTTTCATATAATCCATGCCCAAACACAAAAAACTTCATATGAATACCAAGCAATGCTCTTTGCTCCCAAAACAACGTTTTCCACTTGAAGTTTTTTAAAAGTTGGTGCAACTGTTTATAACTACACACAACAACCACGCCCGACTCATCAAACAATGTCGCAGCATCTCGCAATGGCCCACGACGGGTTTCTCCAGCCTGCAGCTCCTTCAGTAAGGCGTGATAATGTAGCTGGTTAAGCATCGCTTTAGCACGTGGGAAAGTGAGCCATACCAGAGCATTAAAGAGGTCATGCCAGTTCTGCTCGCGGGTTTGTATCTCACCAGTCAGATAAATTCTGGGCTCATATCGCTTGGCAAACTCACCAACCAATATATTATCTTGCGAAAAAAATCTAACAGGATGACCTGAAGCTGTTTTCATCGACTGAAGATTATCGATGAGCGCACCATTGATTTCATCAAGACCCGGCCAATTTTCTAACTTTTCGAGATAAAGGCCTGCCTTACGTAATGGCTCAAATAATAGCGAAGTTTGGAGAAAATCTGATTTCCAGTGTTGCTCATTCACTATTTAATGCTCAGCCGCATGGAACCTAATTGCAAGAAAAACACACAGAACCGTAGATATAGAGGCAACAATACCCACCGTACCAAAGTTCGTCATTTCTCCCGTTGCAGACATACCGATGATCGACCCCGCCACCAAGGAAGCCAAACCTGCCGATATTTGCTGTGCCGATGAAATCAAACTCATGAAACTACCCCGTAATTGTGGCGTCACATTGATTGTTATCAATGCCATAACAGGGATAAATCTTCCACTAACAAGAATCATAAATAACGTTGTTACCACAATCATTTGGAGTAGCGGCACATGACTCAAATGTGTCACCCAAAAAATAGGGATTATTGATAATAAAGCAATAACATAAAATAATTTTCGCTTGTCATAATGATCCGCAAGTCGCCCAATTAAAATAGCCGTAAAAAATGTCGACAACCCACCAAAGAAATAAAGATAAGGTAAATCAGCTTCCCTCATTCCGACATTTAAAACCATATAAACACCCATAAAAGGAATCACTGTGAAACCAGCAAACATTAATACCGCAATTAAGATAATCGCAACCAAGTTGTTCTGCTCAGAGAAAATTCGCTTAAATTGTCGTATTGGG
The DNA here is from genome assembly GCA_021774265.1 of Nitrosomonas sp. Lineage (GTDB taxonomy): Bacteria > Pseudomonadota > Gammaproteobacteria > Burkholderiales > Nitrosomonadaceae > Nitrosomonas. The sequence continues at coordinate 15,897 of JAJFJG010000015.1, read as the reverse complement.
TTTTTCTCCAGGCGATGATCTAAATGACCACGCATGGGCGGCAATATGCGAAAGCATACAATAACCACTAACAACCCCATAATAGCAAGTATAAAAAAAGGCATGCGCCAACTAATCATTCCAGCCAAAAATAAGCACGCTGGCACACCAATCACTGACGCCAATGGAAAAGACGACATTACCGTGCCAGTCGCTGCGCCTCGGCGTTTTTCCGGAACCAATTCTGCAAGTATAGAAAATACGATGGCATTCATGACACCACCAAATGCGCCCGCCACCACTCGTGCCGCCAACAACGTATCATAATCATATGACAGCGCACATATCAACATCGCAACACTAAAGCCACCGCATACAAACACAGCAGTTGATTTACGATCAAAATGATCAATAAAAAAGGCAGCCAAGAATCCAAATACCCCGGCACTAAAGGTAGTGGCGGATACCAATATACCTAGCTGCTGTGGTGTGATTTCAAATAATCGTATTAGCTGCGGCCCCATTGGCATCACAATAATAAAATCCAAAATATAAACAAATTGGATTCCCATCAACACGACCAGTATCGGCCATTCACGTATCGGTGGTGAATGTGGAAGAATGCCATAGTCGACCATTTCAGACCGTCCACTTGCTTGCAGAGTTTCCTCAATTTTTTGCATAACGACCTGCGTAAAAGTTGATTTCTCTTTAGAACCAGTACTATTTACATTGCAACGTTATCACACGTGAACCTAATACTTCTTCAACTTAATATTATAGGATACAACGTTCACAAGATGCTTCATCACAAGACTCAGTATGCAGACAACGTGTCATTGGCAAATGCTGCAACGCGGTGACGAGACATCGTGTGAACGCTCTATTTTGATGAGATTTTCAGCACCAGTGCCCTTGTGAGATCTCTTGACAAGATAACGACCATTACTTGCAGAGCTTGTTTTGCCAGTAATACTGAAAAACTTACTGCATCCTAAAACATCAAGTTGCAGGAGTATTAGAAAAAGATACGCGAGTCTGGGGTAATGCTAAAATTGAAATTAATAGACTATATTGAACGCTACAACGCTACCAAAGATAAAACCGTTTATTCATTAATTCATACTAAGCACAACAACCTGAGCCAAGATAATCGCTGAACCAACAATCAACCAGCTTTTGCCTGCTTTTCTGGCGCTTGAGTGTTCTTTGCGCAGATAAGTAAAGCCCATAATGACACCAATTATTGGAAAAATCACTGTAGCAATCATGACGCCAATATAAAAACCATTAGAAACGACTTTAACATCTTTCGATTTTGAGCTAGTCGATTTAAGATTAGCACCTGTAATACGTTGATGAACCACAGGATTGGGATTGGGATTGGGATTAGGACCAACTTTAGATACTTGCTCTGTCACTCCTTCCGTTTGCTCAGCTTCATTGACGATTCGTTCACTGTCATTTAATAAACTTTCACCACAGTTTGTACAAGTCTCATTTTCACCTTTATTCTCAGTCTCACATTTAGGGCACAGCATGACAAAATCCTCAATCGTCGCGTTAAATTCATGTCAATCTTTTCAGGCAACATCTCAGTCAATTAGTCATTGATCATACAAGAGATAGATTTATTTGACTAGCCGCCTGTCGGAAAACACAAAGGAAGCGTAAATAGTGCATCAGTCGCAATTATTACAGACTGATTACGAATGTAACTACGTCTTGGAAAGTGCCATCAAAAACACCATCCATATTATCATCCACAGCAAACATGACCGTATAATCACCTGATGGCAAACCATTAGTAGGGGTATTTAGAATATTGAATAGCGGCAGATCCATTAATGCACCACCAAACGCACGTACCGGTTCATCCGATTCAACAAATTGCAACAAATCATTTAACCAGAATGTACCCAACGGGGTACTTGCCCGCACCCAATAATCTGCCTGGCTCCCTGCACTAAGACCTGAATCCAACGCCACATCAAGAAATAAACGCTCGCCAGACCCAAGCGTCAATGTATCAGAAGTATTATTAACAAAAATAGTCGTTACTGGCAATTCAGACGCTAACGGCTTTAGCTCCTCATTGAAAAACCAAAGAAAATCCTCATTAAATGAGATTGAAGCAATTTTTATAACAAAGTGATTTTGATTGCTATTGAGAAAAGCTCCCGAAAACGTACAGGAAGCAAAAGAAGCCTGGTTATCAAAATTAAAAGTGATATCAGCCGCGTCCGTAAAACCTTCATATTGCAAGGTTAACGTGTAATCATCAGTGGTGTCTGCCAAGCGATCCAATCCACTCATACCCAAACGCAACGTAGCGACATCATCCGCCGTTAAAGAGCGTCTGGTTTCTCCTGAGAAAATGCCTTGTTGCATGACAGCCTCAGTATTTTGCACACCAAACAAAGCAGATACATCTCGATCTCCATTTGTCACGAAGAAATCACCAAACGGAAGGTCAGAAAGATTCCGACTATAGGTCGTGCTATCAACTACATCTCCAATCTCAAAAGGATTATTGTCCAATTTACGAAACCAATGGAGATTAACATCGTCACCCCGAATATCGTCACTAGACCCAACAATTCCATCAACACCGCTATTAAGATCAAAAGTATTATTTTCACCCACAGTTGTTCTTGTAAAATTCTTATCTTCGTCAAACAATCCAGATTCAGACGCTAAATTCGGGTGTGACAACCCGACACAATGACCCAGCTCATGTAACGCAACCGACTCAAAATCAAACTGTTTTCTCTGAATATTGCCAACATTAGTTTTTATATTTCCCGTCGTAGGTATTAAGCGATTCCATGTATCAATGACGTTCATTACCGGCACCTCCATGGCTAATGCATTTGGGGATGACGGTGAAATACCAACTGTTACAATCAAATCCTCTCCAAGACCCGTATAGCCAACCGGATGCGAGATGACATCAGGCCCATGCGTATCATCAGCAAACTCAAATGCGCCTGCAAAAACAGGGAAACCGAGGCCATACAAAACAAAAATCATTATGAGCCTAGTCCCAATGATTTCAACATAATATAAATTAAACATAGCTTGCTTCATGATGACAAAACACCCAATAGACATCTATTTTCTTCGACACTGACTCATAATGAATACCCCTTACTCATTATGAGAAAAATATTATCTCATAGCCAACCGGAATATAAATTCACCTACAGTCAAATAGCATGAGCTATTTCTGACAAATAAAAATCATCACAGATTTCCCATTAGAAGATATTTCAAATGGGAAATCTGTGCTCACTAATACTTCAAGCTCAAGCGAAAGTTGATTAACTACAATATTGCATTAATCTGCTACCTGAACGCATCAACTGAAGGCTTGAAGAATTTAAGGACAGGTTTCAAAAGCATTGGTGTTAGCTATTGCTTCTGCTACGGGTGCATTTAAAGTTCTCACCGCTCCCGTACTCGTATCCGTTACCGTTACCGTATATTCCACGTTAGTTAAGCTTCCAGCAAAGACCCAGTATCTGTTATTAATGCTACAGCCATCAAATACGCGCACTAGTGCGTCCACATTAAATGAGTCAAAAAAGAAAAATGCAGCAGAATCATCTGTTGCTAATATGGCGTCTCCTTTTCCACTCCCATCGGAGCTAGTCCAATCCACTTCTACTTCAAACCTGTCATTATTAAGTATGGCTTTTTGGCTAATTGTTGTGGGAACGGCAGAAAAACTGCCTGTCTCGCCGAAATGACTAAAGTTGCCATTAATTTGACCTATACCGACAGTACCATTGAGTGCTGACAATCCTAAATCAATTAAAATTTGATCTAGCTCCGTCACATATGTACCAGGGAAAGTTGATAAGGTAGCACTACCATCGGCTTTTAAAGCTAACGGGTCATCAGAAAAGTTGTTGCTATAGTCCACGGTCCAATTTTGGATCTTGGCGACGTCAAAAACATTGCTCACATCAACAATCTGAAGTTTCGTTTCGTTGCCGTCTTGCACCACGTCTAAGGTCGCACGAAAAGTGTTTTCATTGAATATGATACAGTCAAGCTCCACCTGTGCTGTAGATGAATTAAACCGATTACTGGGATTGATAGTGTTTGTTGTTGAAGGCTCGAATTGCTGAACAGGTAATAGTCCATCATTACTAGCAATACCAATTTTAGCATCAAAAATTCCGCCATCAAATTCAATGCCATTGATATCTACCTGGTTAGTCAGCGGATTAAGGAATGACATGCCCTCGTCACATGGACCGGCCGTTGCATAAGTGGCAATACTACCTGCGGTGAATACTAGAGCAGTGACCAGCATTTTTGTATTTTTCATGAAACTCTCCTAGCGGGTTGGAAATAAGTGTTTGAGTTACATCGGCGAAGCTATTCCAAATCTAAAGGGTTATATAACTGGACGTTGCTAAAGCATAAGTTGAAATGAAATGTGACAGGTGGTTTCAAACCCATAGCAATTGCAAGCAATTGGATTCCTTTTTTTACTAGTTAGCGTCATTCGGCTCCAATTCCTTATTCGTTTATATTGCTAATATTAAATTTAGCGGTTAGGTAATGAGATAGACGCCAACTAAAAAACGACATCGAAGTGTCAAAGTAGTAGCGTATGGTCATTAGAAATGATAAGAGCGTTCAAAATGGAAATTATCAATCAATGGAGCCAGAGTTATTGATCAAAGACTATTAATGAATACGGCACCTTTTGCATCTTCAGTATCTTCAGGGGCTTGATAAGCAGGCTTCTTATGAACCGGAAGCTGGGTGTTTGTCCAGCCCGTAAAAAAACTAGATGACGTCTGTAGAAATTTCGCCAGGAACACCCGCTTGTTCCAACAGACGATAGGGGGATACCATACCAACTCTCAAATAGTAGCGCCACAAGGCAGAACTAATATCAGAATAATTTTAGATTGCGGTTTATTACTTAATATTGGCATGATTTATATCCTGAACATCCAATTTTGAAAACTATTTAAACAGCATTTAAACATTAAAAAGCCATGCTTGACAACACACCTCAGGAAGAGCGTTTTCAGAATTTAAACGGTCATGAACAGCCTGTTTCTCTTGCTGAGTTGATCCTTGCCATTTTTGAGCGCAGCACTATAAAAAACAGAAAATAGGTTCAGCGTAAAGTCATGCTGGAAATAACGGCAAGGGTAAAAGTGAGAATAAGAATACAGCCAAAAATTCTCGCGTTAAAGAAATCATTGCGATTTCACAGTCCTTACCTCCGCAGCTTGCGCACAAAACTTACGTGAAGTGCCTTGTATTCGAAAAAGTACAAAAACAAATTATAAACTGACTTAATCTCCTAACAATAACCACTTGCTACTATTCTGAAATTTGTTTGTAGAGTTTGACTGGTTTCCGCCTTTTTTTTCGCATGCGAATATTAAGCATTTCTACTGTGACAGAAAAAGCCATTGCAAAATAAATATAACCCTTCGGCACATGCACATCGAATCCCTCCACCATAAGCGTGACGCCGACTAATATAAGAAACGAGAGCGCAAGAATTTTGATTGTAGGGTGCTTGTCCACAAAATTTCCGATAGATTCTGCCGCTAAAAGCATGACGAACACGGCAAGAACAATGGCTATCGCCATAATAGAAACTTCATCAACCAAGCCCACCGCCGTGATGACCGAATCAAATGAAAACACGATATCCAGAAGTGCGATTTGGATTAAAACCATACCCAGACTAGTAGCTGCGACCCCGGGACCACTCCTTGGCTCTTCAACACCTTCTAGACTATTATGGATTTCATGTGTCGCTTTAGCTACCAGAAACAAACCTCCTCCAATCAAAATGATATCGCGCCCTGAAATTTCATAAGTCAATATAGTCGCCCATGGCTCTGTTAATCCCATAACCCATGAGATCGAAAATAACAAAGCCAAGCGTGCAATCATAGCAAGGCCAAGCCCCAACCTTCTGGCAAGCGCTCGTTGATTTTCGGGTAAACGACCGACTAGAATGGAGATAAAGATAATATTATCAATCCCTAGAACAATTTCTAGGGCCGTCAGTGTACCTAACGCAACCCAGGCTTCGGGGCTAACCAACCATTCAAACATTCTTAAGATTTCCTTATCTTTCTTTGACGACCATAAGCAATAGGATAATACAGCACACCACCCACATTCAATATCCATCAAAGCCATGCAGATATGAATCCTGTCTAGCTTTCACATCTGCATGGCTTCTATTATTTTATACGATATCTAGCTTCCCTGGACGGACAACCAAAGCCAACGCATCAGTAGAAAACTCAATATGCCAATCAAGATGATTGTGCCAAACACAAGGAAACCTAGAACGCCTACAAACAAACGACTATGTGTGACCGTTTTTTGCGGTTGTTCAAGATAATCATTAAGCAATTGAACGTTTCGCTGATTAGCTTTCCAAACGAAATCTGAGATATCTCCTATCACAGGAACTATTCCCAAAATCGCATCAAACCCAATATTAAAGCCCATTTTTATGAGAAGTGACTTCGGCGCACCCATCTGTGCGGCTTGTGTCAGAATGTGGCTTGAAATTATTGCACCTGCAGCATCACCAATTCCAGGAATCATACCGATCAGTCCATCCAGACCAAAACGAAATTGCGTACCTGGAATGCGAAAAGTACTATCTAATAGCCAAGCCAATTTGTTTAGCTTTTCTTTGGACTGTTCAATTTGTATTTTATGCATTTAAATTTCTTTTTTAAAAAATTGATATGAAACAGATTGCCAATAAGATCAATCGAAGGGGCTATGGATCCAGCGCTATTTTTTGGCAATGATCCAAACTGCATGCACAATACCCGGAATATAGCCAAGTAATGTAAGCAATATATTGATCCAGAAATGCTTTCCAATACCTTCTTGCAAAAAGACCCCGAGCGGCGGAATGAATATCGCTAATATTATACGTAGCAAATCCATGATTTATTTTCTCCTCAAAAATTAACTGTATGTTTGATCGCAGAGCTGTTCCGCTGCTAACAAAATATCTTTCTCTAAACTTCATAAAATATTTATTTCTAGCAATCAAGATGCTTCAGCACCCAAATCCCAAATATTTTGCAATACTTTACGGTTTTTTTAAAATTAGTGTTATTACCTATGTTAATTACTGAACGGAAGAATTCGGTTACATTACTCATAGAATTATTTTGAGACCAATTGTGTCACGCTCCATAAATTAGTATTAATTCAGTATTTAGTTTTATGAAATGGCTTGATTTGTACCCTAAGGACTGAATGTAAATTAGGAAAAAAATGACTATCGTAAAACGAATTGGGATTGTGTTCGTTACACTAATTTTATTAGTTTTATTGCTAATATCATTGATGAATTGGAACTGGGCGCGAGATTTTGCTGCACAACAAATCAGTGACATGACAGATCGCAAACTTAGCATAAATGGCGAATTGAACATTGATTGGTCTCTGACACCCCACATAAGCATAGAACAAATACAGTTTGAGAATGCAGCATGGAGTAATCACCCGAATATGCTTGAGCTTGCAGAACTTGATCTACGTATTGATCTGATTGAATTACTCAAAGGCCACATAGTGCTTCCAGAAGTTATTCTTACCAAACCGCAAATTATTCTAGAGCGATCGGCAGAAGGTGAAACCAATTGGGATATTCAAACCGATGAAGCCAGTTCTGATGATGAGGCAAGTTTTCCGGTTATTAAGCGTTTGCGGATTAAAGGCGGTCAACTGCGTTATCTCGATTTATCTACGGAAACTAATATTGAAGCAACTATTGCGACAATAAAAGGACAGGCCGGTGGTGAAGAAGCGACAGAATTAAAAGCCAAAGGTAAACTGAATGGGCGCCCATTAATCGTTCAATTAAATGCTGGCCCATTGGTCGTGCTTCGCAAAGAAAATGTGCCGTATCCATTAGCCTTAAACTTGCAAGCTGGGAAAACCACAGTCAACGTTGAAGGTATCTTGTTGCAACCGTTGCAATTTAAAGGGTTAGATTTACATTTTGCCGTGCAAGGCCCCAATCTCGATCATTTATCACAAATGTTTGGATTGCCGTTGCCCAGCTTGCCGCCTTATCAGTTAACAGGAGGACTATCTGACCAGGAAAATATTTGGCAAATAAAAAAACTGGATGGTCAAGTGGGTGATAGCGACATTGCGGGTGATATTAGTGTGACTTTGGGTGAGGAGCGGATTTTTATAGCAGCGGATCTTACTTCGAAAAATATTGATTTAGACGATTTTGGACCAATCATCGGTCTTGCTCCAGATACCGGACCTGGAGAAACGACTTCTTTGGCCCAGGAAAAAGAAGCCAAAAAAGAAGCAGCCAGTCCATTCGTATTTCCCAAAGAACCCATTGATTTTGAAGGTTTAAAAAATATTAATATCGACATTACTTTACGCAGTAAGCATGTTGAATCAAAATTGCCAGTGGATGATCTCGTCATGCAGGTCATCATTGATGACGGCCATTTAATACTGGCTCCTCTGGATTTTGGTGTTGCCACTGGGAATATACGGTCACGCATTGAGATTGATACAAGAGTACAGCCGGTTAAAAGCAAAGTTGAAACTAAAATACGCCATGTCCGATTGAGTGAAATTTTAAATCGTTTTGAAATTGCTGATGAAAGTGCAGGTTTGCTTGGTGGGGAAGGAACATTCTGGTTTGAGGGCGGCTCAGTAGCAGAAATGCTGGCCTCGGCAGATGGCGGCTTGTTGCTGTTGATGACGGGCGGTCAGTTTGATGACCTATTGGTCGAACTTGCTGGGCTTGATATTGGAGAAGCACTGGTGGCGTTAGTCGGTGATGAGGCCGATGCTAATATAAATTGTGCTTTTATAGATTTTCCAACAGAAAATGGCGTGATGGATATGAGCAGCTTCGTTGTGGATACTCCGGATACTGTTTTTTTGGGTAAAGGGTCGATTGATTTTAATAACGAACAGCTGGATTTGATTATTGATCCAAAGCCTAAGGATTTGAGTCTTTTTTCGGCGCGTGCCCCCCTGCACATAGCAGGCAGTTTGAAAAACCCGACCTTTACTCCAGGCGAATCGGCGATTTTGCGGGGCGCTGCCTCACTTGCTTTGCTGCCTTCAGCACCGATTGTAAGCTTATTTGCCTTGCTTCAAGATGAGCAAGAAGAACAGGCAGGCAATGATGAGAATATACATTGTTCCGGTCTTGTAGATTCTATTAATGAGGCCCGTGAGTAAATTTTTAGCTTTTTTAGATTTGGTATGGAGAAACAAATGATCTATAAAGTAAGTTATATATGGGTAATTGGTTGCTTATGTATCCTGTTTGGGACGAGTGGTTGCGCCGGCTTATTGAGTTCCGAATCAATAGAACAAGCACCGCAAGAAGATATCGTGTTAGCAATGAAAATAAAAGCGCAACTGATGGAGTCGCCAGAACTTAGTGCTGCCGCCATCCATGTAGAAGCATCTAATGGACGGGTAGTGCTCAGTGGGTTTGTCGAAACAAAATCTCAGCGCCAATTAGCCAATTCAATCGCGCAGCAGACACCTAATGTCATACGGGTCGACGATCAGATTCAAGTTAAATGATCCACGGACTTGCCGAGATCATTTAACCACTTTTCACAAAGCAGCCCGATAAACAAATAGCTGACATGCTGGTCGATACTATTAAATGCTATAAGCGAGCACGACAGGCTACTGAGCTGTCTGGGAATTTATATTTCTTTAAATTTCAGGTGATGTCCAATACTGAAAAGAAACTGGATGCACTGGATCTTCCCAAGGAGACGCAAATCGTTTGTATATCTCGTGGGGGCAACGCTTATTTGGCATCGAACTCTGAAATGCTAAAGGAAGACGATATAGTCACATTAATTACAAAGCAGGGCAATATAGCAATTCTTTCTGAGAAGTTTGGGCTTCCTAAACAAACTAAAACGGAAAATAACGGAGAGTAATATGACGACCCAGGATCCTAAATTGAAAGAATCCGGTGATTTGAATCAACACGCAGAGTCACCGGATAGCGAGTCGATGGAAGTTCCTGATTCTATGGAGGAGGTAGCACAAACTTTACAAGAAACACTGGGCGATATCTGGAAAAATTTTTTGGATCATACACCGTACCTGCTCGCGGGCGTTCTTGTCTTGATTTTAACCTGGGTTGCAGCAAATATATTCTCAAATTTGGGGCATCGGTTATTCGATCTTCGCAATATACGTCGGTCCCTTAGAGATCTAATTATTCGACTATCAACTATTGGAATTTGGATAGGTGGTTTACTGTTAGCTGCCATGATCTGGTTTCCTGGCCTCACACCAGCTACAGCTTTGGGCGGCCTTGGCATTGCGTCTATAGCGGTCGGCTTTGCCTTTCAAGATATTTTTGAAAATTTTTTTGCGGGTATTCTTCTGCTCTGGCGCTTTCCTTTCGAAAATGGAGATTTTATTGAATGCCAAGGTATTGTCGGTAAGGTAGAATCAGTGAATATTCGCATGACAGAAATACGTCTTACCACAGGTGAATTAGTTTTGGTCCCAAACGCCACTTTATTTAAAAATCCTGTGAATGTTTTAACCAACAAACCATACCGACGCGTGACCATAATGACTGGCATTGCTTACGAAGAAAATGTTTCCCAATCAGTTTCAGTGATTGAAACAGCGGTAAAAAACTGCACCACCGTCGAAACATCGGAGCCGATAGAAGTTTTTCCACAAAACTTCGGTTCAAGTAGTATCGATATTGAAGTTACTTGGTGGACTGGAAACAAGCCTGTCGATATCCGACGTTCTCGAGGAGAAGTCGTTACTGCTGTCAAGAAAGCGTTAGATGAGGCTGGTATCGAAATTCCTTTTCCTTATCGCACCCTTGTATTTAAAGAACCGCTGGATTTGAAATCCCGGGAATCTGATAAAACTAACATTTTTGGATAAGACTACAGTGACCATCATACAACCGATACCAGTCGCCCCTCAGCTTGATTTTATGCATATCGTTTAAGTAGTGGAAGTTCTCGGGATATAGTCTGCTAACATGAAACTTAATCAGATACGCCATTTTTTTAAATCCTTTACACATACTAGAATAAATTTGCTCCGCGCGCCCTGCACCTATCCCCGCGGCAAGACCACGGGGAATCGCAAGCTCAACGACAACTCAACTTCAGAAAATGGGGCTCTTGATCAACCTCCAATATAAAGTACGACAAAACAAATGGAACTACCAATGCCATTAATAAAAGAAAATCTTAAAACTGATTTATTTAATACGTTTTTCAAATGTGATTTAAAACAATTGCAAAAGGATTATCCCTCCATCAAAGAAGTCAATGTTTCAAAAAAAGCTTTTCTTTACCGCCAAGGTGATCGTTGCTCGGATGTATTTTGGATAAAAAATGGTATCGTTAAGCTCTCCCATATAACAGAAGAAGGCACTGAAATGACCATGACTATTCTTGGGAAAGGGAGTGTCATTGGTTGCTTTTGGAATAATTCCGCCAGCCCGGAAGTAGAAGAGACTGTGCAAGCTTTGGGAGAAGTAAGCTTCTATCGGTTGGCGAAAGACGACTTCAAGGCATTAATGTCTCATCAAACAGAGTTGGCATGGCATGTTTTTGAAGAGATAAATGCGCGCAAGCAGAAAGTCGAACGCAAGCTTCGAACGGTTCTAACACAGCCAGTTGAAACTCGCGTCATCGCCACATTATTAGAATTATCTGAAATATTTGGCATAAAATGTACACATGGGTATGCACTAGAAATTCATTTAACTCAGCAGGAAGTAGCGGATTTAGTCGGCGCCAGTCGCTCGGTGGTCAGCACTGTTTTAAATGATTTTAGGAGCCGTGGAACGCTTGACTATACGCGAGAACAAATTTGTATTAATGATGCCGCCTTAATTAATCTTTAAAGTGAAAATTATAGTTAAAAATGTTTTGTTATGTAGATAACAGACTTCAGTAACAGAACTATATTAATATACGACAAGTGGTGACTATGGAGTGACCACAAAATATTACAGGAGTATTCTCATGAAAATAATTTCACCCCGCACACACGGTTATTTTGATTTTTTAACAGTCGTCATTTTTTTACTCGCCCCTACGGTATTTGGATTAAGCGAGCTACCCGCTATGCTGGCCTATGGCCTGGCTGGTGTTCATCTGGCCGTTACACTGGCGTCTGATTTTCCATTTGGAATGTTTAAGCTAATTCCTTTTACCATTCACGGTTGGATTGAACGTCTGGTTGGCCCTTCGCTAATAGCCTTGCCTTTTATCTTTGGTTTTGCAGATGAAGAAATAGCAAGAAACTTTTATATTGGTGTTGGTCTGGTTGTTATTGTGCTCGGTTTTCTCACTGATTACCAAGCTGTAGAAAGAGACAAAAATCTGGCGAACAGCTAACAATATTAGATTAGCATTTTGTACATGCGGCCATTTCAATGGCCGCTAAGCCAAAAAACCATTAATACACTTCTTGCTTTCAATAAAGACTTAAATAAGGAAATAAGAAATGAAAACGATAAGTAAAATTGTTGATGATGTTTCTGTCTCTCCTAAAACTGAAGAAACTTTTATCAAAATAAAAAAAGCGCTTAAAGCACCATTCACGCCAAATTTTTTTCGAGTATGGGGTATTTCACCCGAATCATTAAATGGCATATGGCCAGTAATGGATCATATTTTGGCAAGTGGGCGTGTAAGCCGCCGACTCAAAGAAATGATTTTTGTTGCAATCTCATCATTAAAGGGCTGCCACTACTGCGAAGCTGCGCATCATGCATTTTGTCTAAGCATAGGCGTCACACCTGAGCAAATAGACAGTCTGATTAAAAATTATACAGCTGAAACGGTTGACCCCAAGGACAAAGCCGCCATAGATTTTGCTGTCAGGCTCGCAAAGGACTCTCACTCATCAAGTGAACAGGATTTCCAAAATTTGAGGGAATTAGGCTTTGATGATGAAGAGATTATGGAAATTATTGCTATGTCAGGTATGGCTGTTTTCTATAATCATTTGGCAAATGCAACTAAGATAAATATTGACGAGGGGTTTGTTAAGATGATTTCAAGGAAATAAAACACCCAACTCTTGTTAAGAGTAATATTGTATTTTGGTTTTAAATACTAATTAACTGTACTTACAACTCAATTTTAGAAAAAATTTTGACTCACAAAGATCAATTGATCTTAAATGGAGACTATAGTGGCTGCAATTGAAAACAAAACTAGACAATTAAACAAAATGGATCGCTTCGCGCTCCAATGGGCAGAATTCGTCATTAAAAATCGACTGAAAACAGTTTTTTTCGCAATTGTTGTTTTTTTAGTTATGGCTGCCGGGTTGATGCAGATTCAGTCTTCACATAATTATCGTGTCTTTTTTAGCTATAAAAACCCGGATCTGATTGCATTTGAGAAGTTTGAAGAGACGTATACAAAAAACGACAATTTTCTTTTAGTTGTTAAACCTAAATCAGGAACGATTGATCAACCGTTTGTTGCTCAGGCTATTGAAGAATTAACCGCGCGCGCCTGGACGATTCCATTCGCCATACGGGTCGACTCAATCACGAACTTTCAGCATACCTATGCGATAGAGGACGACTTGATTGTTGAAGATCTGATAGAAGATGCATCAAATCTTTCACAGGCAGAAATAGCCAAACGTGTCGACATCGCGCTTAAAGAGCCCTTACTTGCCGGCAGTCTTGTCGCACTTGATCGTGGCGCATCGGGCATCAATGTAACACTGCAATACCCAGGAGAAAGTCTGGATGAGTTACCAGAAGCCATTCATTTCACGCGTGCACTCATAGCCGAATTCGAACAAGACTATCCTGACTTGAAGATTGCACTCACGGGTATATCGGCACTCAATGCTGCTTTTTTTCAAGCGACAATCAATGATGCGGAGACGCTCTATGGCCCCATGTTTTTGGTGCTGATTGTTATCACCTGGCTGGTCATACGAAGCTTCTCCGGTGTCGTTGCAACGGTACTTGTTATTACCTTTGCAACAATGGCCGCGATGGGTTTTGCGGGCTGGGCAGGTATTGTCATTTCACCATTTTCGGGTAGCGCGCCGGTCGTTATTCTAACGCGCGCCAGTGTGGATTCTATTCATATACTGATCACGATGGTGCAGCGTATGCGTGTTGGCGATGACAAAATTGCAGCCATCAAAGAGAGTATTCGCGTCAATTTCCTAGCGGTTTCAATTACTAGTTTAACGACGATTATCGGCTTTCTAGCACTCAATTTTTCCGATGCACCGCCCTTCAACGCGTTAGGAAATATTTCAGCAGTCGGTATTGCTGCCGCCTGGTTTTTTTCACTAACATTTCTGCCGGCATTGTTAGCACTTTTGCCATTTAATGTACAAACCTACGCAGATAAATCTCGAGGTCCGTTGCAAGAAGCAATTAACAAACTTGCCGAGTTCGTTATTGCAAGAGCACGGGCCACACTGGTTTTCGTGAGTATTCTTTTTATTGGACTGGCTTGTGCTATACCAACAATTGACCTGAATGATCAATGGGTTGAATACTTTGACGATAGAGTCGAATTTCGTGGTGACGCGAAGTTTGCTATGAACCACCTGACAGGGCTTTATATTCTCGAATACTCCGTGCCTGCAGGCGCACCTGGCGCCATCAGTGAGCCTAAGTATCTGCAAGACCTTGATGACTTTGCAATCTGGCTGCGGGAATATTCAAAAGTACGCCACGTTTACTCGTATACGGACGTTATCAAGCGGCTGAGCAAAAATATGCATGGCGATGATCCGGCTTTTTATAAAATTCCAGAAGAGCGCGAACTCGCTGCACAATATCTGCTGCTTTATGAATTGTCATTACCCTACGGACTGGATCTCAATGACCGCATAGACATTGACAAATCATCGACCCGAGTTTCGGTCACGCTCGATGAAATTACCACAGGAGAGACGCGACAATTCCTGAAAGAGGTTGAGGCCTGGTGGGATGTCCGCTCACCCGGGAATGAAGTCTATGGCACTGGCGCAACCTATCTTTTCTCCTTTATCTCTGAGCGAAATATAAAGGACATGATTGGTGGCAACATTGTCGCTGTTGTTTTGATTTCAATCATTATGATGATCGCACTGAGAAGCTTCAGTTTTGGATTTCTCAGCTTGATTCCAAATATTGCGCCACTTATTATGACGTTCGGCGTATGGGCGCTGTTAGTGGGTGAAGTGGGTATGGCTGCAGCGACAGTATCCGCTACTTCTCTTGGCATTATTGTCGACAACACGGTGCATATCCTGACCAAATACCAGCGTGCTCGTGAGGAGCTAATGCTCTCCATCGAGGACGCGATTCGCTACACCTTTGATACTGTCGGGGCTGCGGTTGTGGCCAATGCGCTGATTTTAGCCTTTGGCTTTAGTGTGCTCATATTTTCTTCGTTCAAGGTTACGGGCGATATGGGAACGTTGACTGCACTGGCCATTATTATCGCCTTGATTGTCGATCTGTTGTTGTTACCAGCGCTTTTAATGTTACGCGCTAAACCTAAAATAAAAGGAGTTCATTATGTTAGTACTGAAAGCACGCAAACAATTTAATCCCTATAAACATGTGATTTTCGCCGGTGTTCTTGTGCTGGCAAGCTTTGCCCATTTACCTGTTTCTGCTGCAGAAGATCTTGATCAAAAGGGGTTTGATGTTGCTGCGCGCAATGATCGCTCAGATCGGGGTTTTAATAACAGTCGGGTAGAGCTTGAAATGGTGCTAAAAAACGCCTCAGGGGCAGAATCTCGACGTGTACTTGAGCAATCAACCCTGGAACTTCCTGATGAGTCTGTCGGCGATAAAAACCTTATTGTTTTTTTCTCACCAGCAGACATTGAGGGAACAGCGCTCCTTTCGTT
>JAJFJG010000140.1 GCA_021774265.1 Nitrosomonas sp. | reverse complement strand
CTACTGCGTGGAACCTAAACAAATGGCTAATGGCCATTTTATGGCTCTTATTTCCATGGAGAAAAATATACGCATGTGAATAAAATAATGGAAATAGCACAGATAAATATCTAGTCTAATTCTCGTGCTTATGCTTTTTTTGAAATACCTTCTGAGTAGGGTTTTTCAGGGGCGACTAATTATTAGGGTTTGGTAAACCCTGCAGGTTTTGTTGAAGGTTGTTAAGGTTGTTTTCTCTGGCAGCTATTTCACCTTCTAGTCGTTCAACCCGATCTAAATATCGCTGGTAATTTCTTTCGCTACCTAACCGATCTGGCGAGCCGTCTTTATATTCAATTTTTAAATCTGAAAGACGACCTTTTTCATCTGATATCAGTTTTTCAATGTCATTGCGTTGTTTTTTGTTATTAGATGACTCTTTTCTTCTTTCTATAATTGAGTTGACTTCTTCTGTTTGAATGGCAGGTACGACAGTGATTGAAGGTAAATCAACTGCTTTTGAGTTTTGTGAACGCACGTTCGAGTAGGAGACATTTCCCTTTTCGTCTACATGCTTATATACACCTGCTTGAATATAACTAGAAGTAGCAAATAATATTAGAAGAAACATAATGTCCTTGGTTTTCATGAGCCACCATTCACGTTTGAAATGATAAACATTAATTTTCTAATTCTTTTCTTAGCGCCGTGATATTTCTTTCATGTAATAATTTCTGATCCTTAGTTTTTTTACTATATTGCAATAGAATCACTTGAGAATTTTTGCTGTTGTTTCTTGAAGCCTTAATATTGTTTTGAGCATTGATTAAGTTTTTTTTCGCATTAACATACAGTTTTTTCTCAGTTGAGAGTTCATTTTCAAGGATTTGACGACGTTTTAGATCACGCTTAGCCTGAACGTCGGTACTGACGTTTGGGTAATTGTTTGTAGATAAAGTCGAGTTTTCTGAAAGTTTGTTAGCTCCGTTAACTACTTTATTTGAATAGGTTACGCGGCCATTCTTGTCTACATGCTTATAAATTTCAGCATAAGTTTCTGTGATTGAAGCAACATAAAAAGCGAACAGAATGGCCGCTAACCGTAATTTTTTTTCTCCCATATCTCTCTAGACCGAATTATAAGAATGGGTTAAAACCCTTGATATGCAATTTTAGCTTTTAATTTCGGTTGGTGAGATCAAAGAAGAGCTATAATTCATTGCTATTTAATCGTATGAACCTTACAGGCTGTAATACAAGTCAAATTCGATCGGATGAGTCGTTGAGCGAAGTAGAGCAACCTCTTCCATTTTAAGCTCTATGTAACCATCAATCATGTCATTGGAAAAAACACCACCGCGAACCAAAAAGTCACGATCTTTATCTAAATTCTCCAGCGCTTCATTCAAGGATGCGCACGCATTGGGTATTTTTGAAGCTTCTTCAGGTGGTAAATCATAAAGATTTTTGTCCATAGGGTCTCCAGGATGAATTTTATTCTGGATACCATCAAGTCCTGCCATCATTAATGCTGTAAATGCGATATATGGGTTAGCTGTGGGGTCAGGGAAACGGGCTTCTACTCGTCGACCTCTAGGGTTGTTAGTATGGGGTATGCGTATTGCCGCAGACCGGTTACTGGCCGAATAAGCTAAATTAACAGGTGCTTCAAAACCGGCAACCAAGCGTTTATAAGAATTGGTGCTTGGGTTAGTGAAAGCATTTAAAGCTTTGGCGTGCTTGATGATGCCGCCAATATAGTACAGCGCACTTTCAGACAAACCTGCGTAGCCATTGCCAGCAAAAAGATTTTGGCCGTCTTTCCAGATAGATTGATGGACATGCATGCCGGATCCATTATCTCCCACGATAGGTTTGGGCATAAAGGTCGCCGTTTTGCCATAGGAGTGTGCGATATTATGCACAACATACTTAAGCCGTTGATTCCAGTCTGCGCGTTTAACAAGGCTGTTAAATTTTGTGCCAATTTCGCACTGGCCAGCTGTTGCAACTTCATGATGATGCACTTCGACTTCTATGCCCATCTCTTCTAGTGTTAAGCACATAGCCGAACGAATGTTATGCAATGAGTCTACGGGTGGGACTGGGAAGTAACCACCTTTAACTGGAGGTCGATGACCAATATTGCCGCTGTCATATTTTATAGCTGAACTCCATGCTGCTTCTTCAGATCCGATTTTTACAGCGCAACCAGACATGTCAGTATGCCAATTAATAGAATCAAAAATGAAAAACTCAAGTTCAGGACCAAAGTAGACAATATCACCAATGCCTGTTGATTTAAGATAGGTTTCACCACGTTTTGCAAGTGAACGTGGATCCCGACTGTAGCCTTTTCCATCTGAAGGTTCTACAACATCACAAGAGATGATGAGTGTTGAGTCGTCAAAGAATGGATCCATGTTTGCAGTATCTGGATCTGGCACAAGTAACATGTCGGAAGCTTGGATGCTTTTCCAGCCAGCAATGGACGAGCCATCAAATGGATGGCCGTCTTCAAATTTGTCAGTGTTAAAGGAGTGGGCGGGAATCGTTACATGTTGTTCTTTGCCATTGGTATCTGTAAAGCGCATATCAACAAATTTAACTTCATTGTCTTGAATCATTTTCAAAACATCAGCGGCTTTCATTTAATTCCTCCAAACAATTTTTAATTGTTACGAATTTTATTAATGTATTTTTAAGAGACTATAGGGATGAATTATAACAGTGCGTGCACTTCATTATCTGACATCATAAAAATGATAAAAGAGGAATATTTTTTGATTATAGCAGGATGCAAAAATTTTATTGTATGATCGTCGTGTAAGTTTGCCATGTTATTTATATTTTTTAACCATTATGTCAACTGATCTAGGCAATAAAGTGCCGGTGTTTTTCTCAACTTCAAAGAAGCTTGGTGCATTAGTCGGCGTTAGTTTTTTGTTAATGACTATCTTCTTGCCTGCGCCTGAAAATATGTCACTTTCTGCATGGCATACCACAGGTGTTGCGTTATTGTTGGCGTCTTGGTGGGCGACTGAAGTTTTGCCGATTCCTGTTACATCGCTATTGCCTGTTTTGCTGTTTCCTGCCTTGGGTGTAATGACTATAGAAGAAAGCACAACTTCTTATGCAGCGCCAACTATTTTTCTGTTGTTAGGCGGTTTTATCATCGCAACAGGGCTTTCTAGGTGGGGTCTTCATCGTCGTTTGGCTTTGAATGTATTAATGCGTGTTGGTGATAGTTCATGCGCATTAATCGCGGGTTTCATGGGGGCAACCGCATTTATTTCCATGTGGATTAGTAATACAGCCAGCACAATCATGATGATTCCAATTGCAATGTCATTGGCCGGTGAAATCATTAAAAATGAGACATACAAACAGCAGGATTTTTTACTATGCCTAATTCTTGGTATTGCTTATTCAGCCAGTATTGGGGGATTAGGAACGATAATTGGTACGCCACCAAACTTATTTGTTGTTAGCTTCATGAAACAAACTTATGGTGTTGAAATAAGTTTCGTTGAATGGATGTTGTTCGGCATTCCAACAGTTATCGTGATGGTCTATGTGGCATGGTGGGTGCTAACAAAATGGGCGTATCCGTTTGATTTGCGTGGCATGCCGATTGCTAAAGACACTATTGCTGATGAGTTGATGCGTATGGGTGCAATGACAACACCTGAGAAACGAGTGACTTTTATATTTTGCTTAGTAGCATTTGCCTGGGTCGTGCGTGTACCTGTTCAACAAAACTTTGAAGTTATTATGTGGCTAGATGACGCCATGATAGCGATAGGTGGTGCGGTGCTTATGTTTATGATCCCATCTGGTCATGCAAAAGAAAAAAATACAGCACTACTGGACTGGGAAAGTGCAAACAAACTACCTTGGGGGGTGCTGATTTTATTTGGTGGTGGGCTAAGTCTTGCTGCTGCAATTAAAAATACAGGGCTTGGTTTGTGGATAGGTGATGGTTTGTCTGGTTTTGCAGATCTAGAACTAATATTTCTTATTTTAGGACTTGTTACATTGGTTATCTTCTTGACTGAGCTGACTAGTAATACAGCGACTACGGCTACTTTGTTACCTGTTTTAGGGGCATTAGCGGTTATCGGTGGACTTGATCCCATGATGTTATTCGTGCCAACAGCGCTGGCAGCAAGCTGTGCTTTTATGTTGCCCGTTGCAACAGCGCCTAACGCGATTGTATATGCAACGGGTAACGTCACCATTTCCCAGATGGCAAGTGCTGGTTTTAAATTAAATCTTATGGCGATTGCGATTGTCACCATCCTATCTTATTTGTTGGTTCCTGTCGTGTTTGGATGAGAGTGTAGTGATAAGGCTGCTTGAGTAGAGAGTCATTGTTTTGTCCGAACCCGTATAATAAGTGTATGACACTCTCATCTAATAAAACAGCCAATATTTCATCAATGATGCCCCAAGCATCTAATATCCTAAAAG
Organism: Nitrosomonas sp.; assembly: GCA_021774265.1. GTDB lineage: Bacteria > Pseudomonadota > Gammaproteobacteria > Burkholderiales > Nitrosomonadaceae > Nitrosomonas. The sequence goes on along the minus strand of JAJFJG010000140.1, from coordinate 16,375 downwards.
ACGTTTTTGGTTATTCCGCTTTTCGTGGTCAGCAAGCTGAGGTGATCGCGCATGTTGCTGTTGGTGGTGATTGTTTAGTATTGATGCCAACGGGTGGTGGTAAATCATTATGTTATCAAATCCCGGCTTTAATGCGCGACGGGGTTGCTGTGGTGGTGTCACCACTAATTGCACTTATGCATAATCAAGTCGCTGCATTGCATGAACTGGGCGTACGTTGTGCATTTCTTAACTCCTCACTGACGCATGATGAGGCATTTGACATTGAGCGTAATTTGCTGGCAGGGCAGTATGACTTGTTATATGTTGCGCCTGAGCGATTGCTGACATCGCGTTTTCTTGGCTTGATAGCGAGTATACCTCTGGCATTATTTGCTATTGATGAAGCTCATTGTGTTTCGCAATGGGGACACGACTTTCGTCCTGAATACATTCAATTGTCGGTATTACAAGAGCGATTTCCTGAAGTGCCGCGTATGGCTTTAACGGCGACTGCAGATACGGTAACGCGCAAAGAGATTATTGATCGTCTGGGCCTTAATGGCGCGAAAACCTACGTTTCTAGTTTCGATCGCCCGAATATACGTTACCAAGTGATCGATAGAACAAGCGGCAAGTCGCAATTGTTGGATTTTATCCAATCTGAACATAAAGGTGACGCCGGCATTGTCTATTGTATGTCACGGAAGAAGGTTGAAGAAACGGCGAGCTGGTTGGTAGATAAGGATGTCAATGCAATTCCCTATCATGCAGGTATGAGCACACAAGTGCGTAGTCATCATCAGGAAAGGTTTCTGCGTGAAGATGGCATTGTAATGATTGCAACCATTGCTTTTGGCATGGGAATTGATAAGCCTGATGTGCGTTTTGTGGCACATTTGGATTTGCCCAAGAGTATCGAAGGATATTATCAAGAAACTGGGCGTGCTGGTCGTGATGGTCAGGCTGCCACTGCTTGGATGGCCTATGGTTTGGGTGATGTTGTGCAGCAATTAAGAATGATCGAGAACTCTGAAGCTGAAGATCAATTTAAACGCGTTGCTTCAACAAAACTTAATGCATTGCTTGCCTTATGCGAGGCATCAGTGTGCCGGCGTATACTTTTACTGCGTTATTTTGGTGAAACCGTTGCGAATACGCCTTGTGGAAATTGTGATGTGTGTCTTGATCCGCCGACAGTTTGGGACGGAACGGTGGCGGCGCAGAAGGCGTTGTCATGTGTTTATCGAACAGGTCAGAACTTTGGTGTTGGTTATTTGATTGATGTATTGCTAGGTAATGAAACCGACCGAGTCAAGCAATGGATGCACAATAAAGTTAGTACATTTGGAATTGGTAAAGAATTGGATGAGAAAGTTTGGCGGGCCGTATTTCGACAATTAATTGCGCTTGGATTTCTGATGCCTGATAGTGAAGGACATGGTTCGTTATTGTTAACAGAAACGAGCCGAGCAGTCCTTAAAGGACTGCAAACTGTCTATTTAAAGCAACAGAAAGAAAATAGACGGGTTGTAAAACTGAAAAGAAGTAATGATTTAACTAGCTTTGAACCGATTGAGCGTGAAATGTGGGAGCGTCTGCGTTTGTGGCGTACAGAAACAGCTAAGGAGCATGGCGTGCCAGCTTATGTGGTATTTCATGATGCAACGTTAAAAGAACTGGTACGTTTATGTCCACAAACAGAAAAAGAGTTGAGCCAGGTGACAGGGGTAGGGTCTCATAAACTAGAAATGTACGGCATGAGCTTACTTGGAATTCTTCGTGGGTGACGATAGGTCCGATAAAAATGTTTATGTAAAGTAGCCGCTTTGATCCAAAATAACGCTTAAAACAACACTTTTGTTGTTTAAATGCAACACAATATTGCCTTGTAACTGAAAAAATGCTCGTTTTTCTTGCGGCGTAGTTTCGTGTTGGGCACAATCTACCCAACCCTCGTAATAGAGGTCAGATTCAGGTTGAAAGCGGGGTGCATTCCAATGGAGTGTGGTTAGGCAGGTTGACAAACCCCAATTGTTTTTATATCAAAGGAGAACTTCAGTATGAAGAAGAAACTAATTTCATTGGCAATAGCTGGTGCACTAGCAACACCGTTAGCAGTTTCAGCTCAGGGTACAAATGTTACCCTTTTTGGTACTGCTCAAGCTGAATATAACACGGTTGATATTGATGGTATTTCTAGTCAATCAAATGTCGGTGATGATGCTGGTAGATCTAGATGGGGAATGCATGTCACTGAACAATTAGGTAGTGGGCTGAGAGCAATGGCTCATATTGAATACGGCTTAAATATGGGTAGTGGCAATATCGGTATTGCTCGTGAGCGTTGGGTTGGTCTTGGTAATGACGCTTGGGGTGAGGTTAAATTTGGTCGTGTCGCATCTCCATTTAAAGATTTTGCCGGTGGTATGACTATTGACCCATTTGCATACACAACTTTACAAGCTGGCGGTAGCGGCGGAACAATGGTTGCGTCAAGCAATGGTATGGGTGCAGGTGCAAACGGTTTTGTTAACAGTGCAGCGCGTTATGACTCACCTGTTGTCGAAGGTTTTGCTTTTTCAGCATTGTTGATGCCTGGTGATTCACAAAGATTGGATTCAGTTCTTGGTGGTGCACCTGCTGGCGCTGTTGACCCTGTTAGCGGTGCGACTAACTCCGGCGGTGAAGACGGTGAGTGGGATTTCCAAATCGCTGCTAAGCACAGCTCACAATTTGGTGCGCATGGTGTTGATGTATTTGGTGGTTATTCTCGTGATAACATAAGTACAAATGAAAGAGCACTCACTGGAGGCGATGATGAAGAAATCTGGCGTGGCGGTGCTTCTTGGACTTACGAAGCTTTCCGTTTGAGTGGTCAGTATGAGAATATTAACAATGCGAGCTTGAATGGTGCTGCAAGTTGTACGACTGCAGGTATGTTGGGTTCTACAGGGACAGCGGGCGGCGGTACAGCGCAATGTAATACTGCAATGAATGTTGGCGGTGATGGTGAAGTTTGGTTTGCTGGTGCTGAGTACAAAATTGGTAATACTCGACTAATCGCTCAAGGTGGTAAGTCACATGCCAGGAAAGTGTCTGGCCTCACACCTAGTGGTAGAGATGCATGGAGTTACACCGCTGGTATAATCCATGAGTTAAGCAAGCGTTCTAGCTTGTTTGGTGGTTTTCAGCGTGTAGATGTGCAAGATAACGCAGCAACAGCTGATAGAGATCGTAATACCTACACCGTGGGTATGCGCCACAACTTCTAGTCGAAGTTAATTGTTGAAAAAAGGGCATCGTTAGATGCCCTTTTTTTTGTCCAAACGATAAGAGACAACTATTGCTAATTGACCTAATATGATTTGTACACGTAGTATAGGGTTTTCGCGTGCTGGCAATACTCGCGTATTTTAAATATTAAATTTCAGGGAGACTCAGTACTGATGAGTATGAATAATTGGACGGATGAAGAACTAACTTCAACGCTTAAAAAACTTGAGGCATGGAGGATTCAATATAGAGGCACAGGCTGGGGGCCGCGCTTATGGCTAATTACAGCGCTCTTAGGTGCGTTTGCAATTTCTACGGGTGTTGCATTTATGTTCCTTGATGGTGTCACGGCGTTGAGCCTGATTTTAATACTGCTGGGATCTATCACGTGCTTTTCTTGGTATCAGAGTGAGAAGCGAAAGAAAGTAAATATTACGTATATTGAGGATATAACAAAAGAACTAAAACGTCGTAAGCGCCAGAAAGCCAAGTCTGAGAAAGAAGCAAGAAAAAAAGGAGAAGGTAAAAAAACTTCGGACAAGAAGCAGGCAGTCCAAAAAGCCTCAGATAATAAAGAAGAAGAGGTGACTAAAGCTGATGATGTGTCTGATAATAAAGAAATTAAAGCGGATGCCTCAGGCAAGGAATAACATACTAATAGATGTGTAAGATGTGAATGCAAAAGTTGATCTCATGGCTGGCTAATTTTCTAAAGCAACTTGTTGGAGAGCGCTTAGAAAACCGGAGTATTGCTGGAGCAATGATAAAGTTAAGTAATGAAGATAAGGCTCTTTTTGCAAAATTTTGTCAGTTTGTCTGGACACAAGGTGAGCCTGTTCCACTGATTTTTGATGTGAAAGACGAAATTTATACCTGTCAAGGCATTACTTTGTCATCGCTTAAACATTTGCAAACGCTGGATTTGTTAACATTGGAGCCGCGTGGCTATATAAAGAAAAAGTTTGGTAAGCACACGCGATTGTTTTATGCGGGTAAGCCTACCAAGATTGTGTTCCCGCATGACGGTAATAATCAATTGGATCTGGGTCATGTGCTATTAACGGAAGCCGGGAAAGAGCTTGCGATTTTTTATGGCGTGTCACGTAATCAAGAGTTTTATGAATATGTTATCGCTAGGTGGTTTCAGCAGGGGTTGGTTGTATCGTCAATACAGCTTGATATTGAGAAATTACCGTATTTGCATTAATTTAAAGAATAAGTATCGCTCGGTAATCGTTGACATTGGTATAGGTGGGACCAGTATTGATTAAATTACCCATTTGTTCAAAAAAATGATAAGAATCGTTATGGGCAAGTAAACGACGTGCATTGATATTCAGTTGCTTCGATCTAGGCAAAGTATCGGGTGTGATAATGGCCCCTGCATTATCTTCTGACCCGTCAATTCCATCTGTATCACAAGCAATTGCGTAAATATTATCCATACCGTTAAGTTCAATTGCCAATGAAAGCAAAAACTCTGTATTGCGACCGCCGCGTCCATTTCCTTTGACAGTGACTGTTGTTTCTCCACCTGAAAGTAATGCAACAGGTGGTTTCCACAGTTTTGAATATTGCTTAGTTTCTTTTATCAACGCAGCATAAACTTTCGCAACCTCATGTGCCTCTCCTGTTATCGTGTCACCGAGTATGGCGGTGGATATTCCACTTTTATGGAAATATGCGTCAGCTGCATTTAGAGAATGACGGGCACTAGCAATGACTCGATTCTCTACATTTCTAAAGACGGGTGATCCTGGTTTAGGTGTTTCTGCAAGAATTTCTTGGCAACCTGAATGCAGGGCTTTGTTAATGGAGGTAGGTGTGTTTATTTCATAATATTCTAGTATGTTAAGTGCGTCAGAGTAGGTTGATGGGTCTGGTGCGCAGGGGCCTGAAGCAATATGAGTTGGCTCATCACCGACTACATCTGAAATAATTAATGCAAGTATGGGTGCATTGCACATTTTTGCGAGTTTTCCACCCTGAATAGCCGAGAGGTGTTTGCGTATAATGTTGATTTCTTGGATCGTGGCCCCGCTTCTGAGTAATTGTTGTGTGATGTTTTGTAAATCATTCACTGTGACATTGGCTACAGGTGCAGAGAGTAAGCTTGATCCGCCGCCGCTGAATAGGCACAGTAATAAATCATTAGAGCTAAGTTGCTGTACAGCTTTTGTTAGTTGTTGTGTGGCCTGTATGCTTTGCTTATCAGGAATAGGGTGGCCTGCTTCAACTACTTTGATTTTTTGTGTTGGAAGCGTATGACCGTAACGGGTAATGACTAAACCATCCATAGGGGCATTCAGTGGCCAGTGTTGTTCAACGGCAAGTGCCATGGACGCCGCTGCTTTGCCTGCGCCAACAACCAATGTCCGCCCTTTGGGCGGTTTGGGTAGATGCGAAGGAACAACGTGCAGTGGGTTGGCGGCATTAACCGCCACTTTGAAACTATTTAGCAAGTTTTCTCGATGATTCATGCTAAATGCACCAATTACCTGTTGAGCATCTGTTTTAAATAATGGCCAGTGAAACTAGCTTTGTTTGCTGCAATGCTCTCTGGCGTGCCTTCAGCAATAATTTCCCCTCCTCCATCACCGCCCTCAGGCCCCAGATCGATAATCCAGTCGGCTGTTTTGATAACATCCAAGTTGTGTTCAATAACAACGACGGTATTTCCATGATCGCGCAAACGATGAAGCACGTTTAGCAATAAGTCAATATCTTGGAAATGTAATCCGGTCGTAGGTTCGTCTAGGATGTATAGCGTGCGCCCGGTGTCACGTTTAGAAAGTTCTAATGATAATTTGACACGTTGCGCTTCGCCGCCTGATAGTGTAGTTGCTGATTGGCCCAAGGTGATGTAACCCAGCCCAACATCAAGCAGTGTTTTTAGTTTTCGTGCTACAGTGGGTACGGGGCTAAAAAACTCATGGGCTTTCTCGACGGTCAGTTGAAGAATGTCATTGATGTTCTTGCCTTTGTATTGAATCTCTAAGGTTTCGCGGTTATAGCGTTTGCCGTGACAAACATCGCAGGTGACATAGATGTCCGGTAGGAAGTGCATCTCAACTTTGATCACGCCATCACCTTGACATGATTCACAGCGCCCACCTTTAACATTGAATGAGAAGCGCCCTGGTGCATAGCCGCGTTCCCGTGCATGTGGAACGCCAGCAAATAACTCACGAACGGGCGTGAAAAGTCCGGTATAAGTAGCGGGATTTGAGCGTGGTGTGCGACCAATGGGACTTTGGTCGATATTAATCACTTTATCAAAGAATGCAAGTCCATCAATGCTTTGATGGGGGGCGGGCTCGGCATTGCTACCATAGAGATGACGTGCGACGGCGCGATACAGTGTTTCATTGATGAGTGTTGATTTGCCTGACCCGGAGACACCAGTTATACAGACAAATAAGCCGGCGGGTAAATGTAGATTAACATCTTTTAAGTTATTACCAGATGCGCCAATAATTTCAAGAAAGCGATCGCTTTTGGGTTCAGTACGCTTTTCTGGTACGGAAATCTTTAAATTGCCTGAGAGATATTGGCCAGTGAGCGAATGAGTGTCCGCTTTAATAGATTGTGGTGTGCCCTGGGCTATGATATGCCCACCATGCTCGCCGGCACCTGGCCCCATATCAACAACGTAATCAGCCAGTGAAATGGCATCTTGGTCATGCTCGACAACAATGACACTGTTGCCGATATCGCGCAAATGTTTGAGTGTGTCTAGTAAACGATCATTGTCTCGTTGATGTAGACCAATTGATGGCTCGTCCAACACATACATAACACCGGTTAGGCCTGAGCCTATTTGACTGGCTAGACGAATGCGTTGAGATTCTCCGCCAGATAAGGTGTCAGCCGAACGATCCAGTGATAGATAGTCTAGTCCCACGTTATTAAGAAATTGTAAGCGGCTAGAAATCTCAGTGATGATACGTTCAGCAATAGCTTGTTTGTGTCCAACAAGCTTCATTTCATCAAAAAAGGTTTTGGATTGTTTCAATGGCCATTTGTTAATTTCATAAATGGCTTGTCCGCCAACTTGAACATGACGTGCTGCTTGGCATAGTCGTGTACCATTGCATTCTGGGCATGTCTTTGAGTTGTGATATTTAGCTAGCTCTTCACGTACTACTTGTGACTCTGTTTCTTTGTATCGTCTTGTTAGATTAGGAATAATACCCTCGAACGTATGCGTCTGTTTGTTTTTTTTGCCGCCATCATTTAAGTATAGAAACTGAATCTTTTCACTGCCAGATCCATTCAGAATAATATTCTGAATGTTTTCATCTAATTCTTCAAATGGTGTTTCCAAATCAAATCCATAGTGATTCGCAAGGCCAGTGAGTAGTTGAAAATAAAATTGATTGCGTCTATCCCAGCTTTTAATTGCGCCAGAGGCTAGAGACAGATGCGGGAAAGCAACTACGCGGGCGGGGTCAAAAAATATAATTTGCCCGAGTCCGTCGCAGGTGTTGCAGGCGCCAAGTGGGTTGTTGAAAGAAAATAATCGTGGTTCCAGTTCTGCTAATGAATAACTACAAGCGGGACAACTAAATTTGGCGGAGAAGAGATGCTCTTTGTCGGAGTCCATTTCTACAGCGAGTGCGCGACCATCAGCATGGCGTAATGCTGTTTCAAAGGACTCGGCGAGTCTTTGTTTGGAATCTTGGGAAACTTTTAATCGGTCGACAACGACATCAATGGTGTGTTTCTTTGTTTTTTGTAGTGCTGGCAATGAATCAATATCGTGTACTTTACCGTCTATGCGTAACCGAACGAAACCTTGTGCACGCAGTTGATCGAACAGATCCACTTGTTCGCCTTTGCGTTCGACAACAATGGGCGCAAGTATCATCAAGCGTGTATCAGGTGGTAATTGCAATACATGATCAACCATTTGTGACACGCTTTGTGCTGTCAATGTAATATTGTGTTCAGGGCAGTATGGATCACCAGCACGGGCGAATAGAAGACGCATATAATCATGAATCTCTGTCACCGTGCCAACGGTAGAACGCGGGTTATGCGAGGTTGCTTTTTGTTCGATGGCGATAGCGGGTGAAAGACCTTCGATCAGATCGACATCAGGCTTTTCCATTAATTGTAGAAATTGTCGTGCGTAAGCAGATAACGATTCTACATAACGACGCTGACCTTCAGCGTAAAGCGTGTCAAATGCTAGTGAAGATTTTCCTGAGCCCGATAAGCCCGTAATAACAATTAGTTTATTGCGAGGGAGATCGAGACTGATGTTCTTGAGGTTGTGGGTTCGAGCCCCACGTATTTTAATAAATTCCATTTGCTATCTATGTACGAGTCAACCTGCTAATATACCCAACTTTTTAGAAATCTCACAATCTGATTCATGCCTGCCTCACAATCTCACGAAAAAATGTCACCCACAGAACTACGCGCCACCATCGGATTAGCTGGTGTTTATGGCTTACGTATGTTTGGTTTATTCATCATTCTGCCGGTTTTTGCTTTTTATGCGGAGGATCTTCCTGGCGGTAACGACTACATGCTCATTGGTATTGCGCTGGGTGCTTATGGTTTAACACAAGCACTTTTACAAATCCCATTTGGTTGGCTGTCAGATAGAATTGGCCGTAAACCAGTGATTTATATGGGGTTATTATTGTTTGCATTAGGGAGCTTTGTCGCTGCAACCGCTGATGATATTTATTGGGTCATTTTCGGTCGGATTATTCAGGGAGCTGGTGCGATTTCAGCAGCTATTATGGCGCTGGCAGCTGATTTGACTCGCGAAGAACACCGAACCAAAGCCATGGCCACTATTGGTATGACAATCGGTACGACGTTTATTATCTCCCTTATTGTTGCGCCGATGCTAAATCAGTGGATTGGTGTGCCAGGGATTTTTGCCATGACCGGTGTCTTAGCATTGTTGGCTATCGTGGTGGTGCGCAAAGTTATTCCTGACCCAGTCATCAGCCGGTTTCATTCTGATACAGAAGCCTCCGCCGGAAAATTTAGCAATGTGTTAAGTAATTCGCAATTATTACGTTTGAATTACGGTATTTTTGCACTACATGCAACGCTAATGGCTTTGTGGCTAGTCGTGCCATTTTCATTACGTAACGCTGGGCTGGCAGTAGATGATCATTGGCAAATATATTTACCTGTCTTGGTCGTGTCCATGCTACTAATTATTCCTGCTATTATTTATGGTGAGAAAAAGGCGAAACTTAAACAGGTTTTTGTTTCAGCTGTTACCTTGTTGTTAGTCGGACAAGTGATGTTGGCGTTTACCGCTGAGTCTGTTTGGGGTACGGCAATGGCGTTGCTAATCTTTTTCATGGCATTTAATCTGCTGGAAGCCAGCTTGCCATCGCTTATTTCGAAGATTGCACCTGTAGGCGCAAAGGGAACGGCTATTGGTGTGTACAGCAGCACGCAATTTCTAGGCGCGTTTGTCGGTGCAACTGTGGGTGGGTTTCTATATGGTAATTATGGTGGCTACGCACTTTATGCATTTTGTGCACTATTATTAGTCGTATGGCTGGTACTTGCAATTACGATGAAAGCACCAGGTGCTGTACGCTCAAAAATGTACCATGTGGAAGAGATGGATAATGCTCGCGCCGTTCATTTGTCTAAGAAACTGTCTGCGCTATCTGGTGTAAATGAAGCATTGGTTTTAGCAAATGAGCGCGTTGCATACCTTAAAGTAGAAATGAAAGGTTTTGATGAAGATGGGGTTGTTAAACTGCTAGAAGGGGAAAACACAGATGGCGTCAGTGAATAAGGTTATTCTCATAGGTAACCTCGGGAAAGACCCGGAAACGCGATATATGTCCAATGGTGAGGCTGTTACTAATATTACCTTGGCAACAACGGATACTTGGAAAGACAGGAATGGAGAAAAGCAAGAAAAAACCGAGTGGCATAGAGTCACGTTTTATCGGAAGCTTGCCGAAATTGCCGGTGAATACCTGAAGAAAGGGCGTCCAGTATATGTTGAAGGGCGACTAGAAACACGTAAATGGACTGACAAATCGGGTGCGGATCGTTATACAACTGAAATTATTGCACATGAAATGAAGATGTTAGGTAGCCGGTCAGGTAGTGGTAGTTTTGATGCGTCGGATTCAGGTGATAGTAGTAGCTCTCCTTCGAGTTCGTCTAGTAAGTCTAGCGTAACCAAGAATCACGGTGGATTTGATGATATGGATGATGATATTCCATTTTAGAGTTCATTTGACTCTTGTGGTAATGCTCCCTAAAACTAAAGGTGCTGAAAAGTAGAATTTTCTTATAACTTAATTTTAAGGAGATTTACTATGAAGAAATCACGTTATTCAGACTCTCAGATCATTAACATATTAAAGGCCGCAGAAGGCGGTACACCTGTCGCGGCGATTTGCCGGGAACACGACATGAGCAATGCCGCCTTTTATCAGTGCGTTATGGCTGGCTCAACCAGTATATTTTTAAAACAATCAAGGAGGTGCAAATAGCAGCCACAAAATGGCTCTGGACATACAACAACGAAAGACCCAATATGGGCATCGGTGGTTCTACACCAATACAAAAATTGATGATGGCCGCCGCTTAAAGGATTCTACTCTAAAATCCCTCTAAATATGGGGGTATTACCCTGTCATCTATATAAAAGAGCCTACTCAATCTTTGTTTGTAATGTTGCATATTCATATACGAGGTTCAGGTTGTTTTTTTAATAGCATAATCACATAAAAAAATGAGTTTGTACCAAGGTGTGAATGCTATTATTTCATGAGTTTTATCTTAAAAACACGAACTTTTTTATTTTTGGTTCAAATATAAAAAAGTTCGTGTTTTTAAAAAATGTGGGAATTCTATCCTTTTAATAGCGCCACCAATGTCTTCAGCTAAATGTTGAAACTCAATTGCAAGAATGTTTCTTGGAACAATGAATGTCTGCCGAAAGCCTGATTTAAAGTAAACATTTATCATCATGATGACGTTCCTGACGGGTTGTAATTATCGGTCTAATTTAGAATTAGTTTGGAGTCTTATTCATCGTCAGTAGAAGTTTAAACTTTAACATGTTCGCTGTGTTTGCCCTAACGAGCAGCTAGATTATGCGCGGTGTAGGTTTAGAAAATGAAAATGATTTTAAGGTCATAGTTGTATATAGACATGCTACTACTAAATTGGACAATGCTAAGAAATCTTCATACAGTAAGCGTAGGAAATAAAAAGTAATTGATGTTTTATCCTTGTTTTTCTTATTAGATCTATGCATTGTAGATTATTTAACATAAGACATGGGCTGTAGATTATGTTAAATTGTATTTTTTTAATTTGATGAGTTTTAGCTAGAAATAATTGTGGCAATATTCGATAATATGATTATACGATCAGAATATGTGCGAATGAATGGGGGCATTGTTTGATATGCCTGACGTGTCTCATTACGTAGATGATACTAAGGACCAGTTAATCCACGATCCTGTGACGAGGCTTGTTAATCGCCAGGAGTTTGAAAGGCGAGTAAAGCGTGTGCTTTTAACTTTCTCTCAAGAAAATGATGAAGATGAAGAGCACGCTTTATTTCGTATAGATTTAGAACAATTTGTCATTGTTAATGAAGTGTGTGGGCATCTTGCTGGAGATGAGCTTCTTCGGCAATTCACATTTTTATTGCAGCATGTTGTTAGAGTCAGAGATACGTTGGCATATCTAGAAGTCGATGAGTTTGGTGTTTTAATGGAACGTTGCTCATTGAACCATGCCTATCGTGTTGCAAATAAAATTTTACAAGCAGCACAAGGCTTCCAATTCTTTTTTAACGATTATTGTTATGATATTAATGTCAATATTGGTATCGTTCCAGTTACCAAGCAAACAAGTAACTTTATTGAATTGTTTAAGCAAGCAAATCCCTCGTGTAACAGAGCGAAAGAATTCAATAAAAATTCTATTTACTTGCATTCTAAGGGTAACTTAGACCCAACGACTTATCGAGGTGAACCAAGTTGGGTTGCGGACATTTATCAGGCGCTTGACGAAGATAGATTTCTAATCTTTATTCAGCCAATAGTTTCCTTGAAAGAGTTAGAAACATCGTTGGCGCATTATGAGCTATTGATTAGGCTATGTGACAAAGATGGCAAGCTTATCTTACCTGGTAAATTTCTTCCAGCGTTAGAGCGTTATAGTATGTCTTCAGTTTTGGATCGATGGGTTATTCGAAAAGCTTTCCGAATGATTGCGGATCGACCTGAGTTTCTAGCAACTATCCAATTTTTCTCCATCAATTTGTCTGGGCAATCGTTTGTTGACCATGAATTGAGTGATTATATTATCAGCGAACTTGAAGAAACGGGCATTCCTGCAGAGAAAGTTTGTTTTGAAATAACAGAGACTGCGGCTATTTCAAATTTAGCCGTTGCATCTAATTTTATTCGGATACTTAAAGAAAAAGGGTGTTGTTTTGCATTGGATGATTTTGGAAGTGGTTTTTCTTCATTACTTTATTTGAAAACATTACCCGTTGATTATCTGAAAATAGACGGCTCATTTATTAAGAATATTACTTATGAATCAGTTGATTATGCAGTGGTTAAGGCTGTCAATGAAATGGCCCAAACAATTGGTATGAAAACCGTTGCAGAATTTGTCGAGAGCCATGATGTTCTGCAACTACTTAAAGATATGGGAGTTGATTATGCGCAAGGTTATAATGTTGGTGAACCATCGTCTTTGTCGGCATTCTTTTCCGGAGTGCCGAGAAACATTGCGTAAGTTATAAAGTTGAGGTGTCTTGCAATAACTCCATTGCCCAAGCAACACCAAAACCAGTAACATCACTTCCTATTGCCCCCAGGCCACCTTCATGATTGCAGGCTGAAAGATCCATATGTATCCATGGTGTGCCATTGATAAATTGCTTTAGAAACCGTGCGGCAAGTATATGGTCAAAATCCCCACCGATAGTACATTGTTTGGTGTCTGCAATTTGACTTTCCAGTGCTTCATCATAGTCTGGATCCATAGGGAACGCACAGACTCGTTCTCCGCTTGATACTCCTGCTACTAATGCCTTCTGTGTCAAATTTTCATTATTGCTAAAAATACCACAATAGCGCGAGCCTAATGCAGTATGCATACTGCCCGTTAATGTTGCAAAGTCAATAATTAGATCCGGTTGATGTTTCTCCGCAAGTGTTAGTGTGTCGGCTAATACCATGCGCCCTTCAGCATCGGTATGAACGACTTCAATGGTTAGTCCATTGTAGGCGGTGATGACATCATTTTGTTGGTAGGCATCCGGGCTAATATGGTTTTGAGCGATTGCAAGCCAGCAATCAATATTGATGGGTAAATTGGCATGTGTCGCTGCCAATAAAATACCTAATGCGACAGCCGAGCCATTCATGTCTTCATGCATACCATGCATATGACGTGCGGCTTTAAGGTTATGGCCGCCGGTGTCAAAACATATTCCTTTGCCGACTAATGCTATTGTTTTGGTCTCTTCATTACTGTTAACGCGTCGTTGTAAATGTACAATGGCAGCGTCTTCTGTGGGGCTGCCTTGTGCAACGGCAATGAAGGCGCCAGCCCCCATTTTACGAAGCGCATTTAAATCATATTCTTGATATTCCCAACCTTCATTGACAGATAATTTTTTGATCTGTTCTCGGTATGTGCCGGGTGTTAGCTCATTCGGTGGTAATACGGTTAAGCCACGTGCCAATAAATTACCTTCAGCTTGAGCGTGAAGCAGTGAGAAATTATCAGAGTCTTTGTAGCCGTGTAGTGTTATCGTAGAAAGTGCAGTTTTTTTCGGGTTTTTTTTACGTACGGGGAGTGCCGCGCCATTAACCCAAGCAATATACACTGCCAGTTTTGCAAATTCTTGTTTTTGACTAGCGCTGCCAAAAACGGCAATATGGATCTCTGTTGGGTTTTCTGTTAGAAGTGTCTGTGTAGCTTTGCGGATAATTGTTTGTTGTTCAAAAGCAGATACGCCTGAATCAACCATCGCCCAGGTACAAATGGCGCCATTGCCCAGATCTGCGCTTACTGGAGACTTGCTGATTTGGCTTAACTTTAAATTTCGTCGATCGAGAAGATTCTTTAGTGCTTCTTCACCGGGGATTTCATATTTTCTTGAAAGGCGTTCTAATATTGGGAGTATGACTAGGATGTGTGTTGCTTTAATTGATTTGTCGATAGATGAAGAATGTTGAATAAGTGATGCAAGCATTGACCGCTTTCCTGTGTAAAATAATGTTAATTGCTATAAAAGATGCTATTGAAGAAAACATTAGATCATTAGATGAATTTCCGCAACGTATCTTTATATTATATACGCCAAGCAGTTTTTTTTTTCTGCTATCGCTTATTAACTTAGGTTTCTATCTAATTAAATCCAATTTTTAAAAACTGATATGCACCAATATTTTGAACTGATGAGGCATGTCCTAGATCATGGGAATGAAAAGTCCGATCGTACGGGAACGGGAACACGGTCTGTGTTCGGTTATCAAATGCGTTTTGATTTGGCTAGTGGATTTCCATTGGTTACGACGAAGAAATGTCATTTGAAATCAATTATTCATGAGCTTTTGTGGTTCTTGAAGGGAGATACGAATATAAGATATCTCAATGATCATGGCGTTTCGATTTGGGATGAATGGGCGGATGAATACGGTAACCTTGGTCCAGTTTATGGTCATCAATGGAGATCTTGGCCGACATCCAATGGACAACAGGTTGACCAAATTACACAAGCAGTTGAGCAAATAAAAAATACGCCCGATTCAAGGCGTATTATAGTTTCTGCCTGGAATGTGGCGGATATTGATAGTATGAAGTTGCCACCATGTCACGCTTTCTTTCAGTTTTATGTGGCGGATGGGCGGCTTTCTTGTCAGCTATATCAGCGGAGCGCAGATGTTTTTCTGGGAGTGCCGTTTAATATCGCGTCCTATGCTTTACTGACGATGATGACTGCTCAGGTCTGTCATTTAAAGCCCGGAGATTTTGTGCATACATTTGGTGATGCCCATATTTATCTTAACCATCTTGACCAAACACGTGAACAACTAAGTCGGCAACCAAGGAAGCTACCTATGATGAAATTGAACCCTGCTGTTGAGCATATTCTTGATTATACATATGAAGATTTTACGCTGTTGGACTATGACCCATATCCCGCCATCAAAGCACCTGTGGCAATATGAATACAATGCGTTTGTCAATCTTAGTAGCTATGGCTAAAAATCGTGTAATAGGCAAGGACAATGCGTTGCCATGGCATTTTTCTGCTGATTTAAAGCACTTTAAGGCGCTGACTATGGGGCACCCCATCATCATGGGTCGTAAAACTTATGAATCGATTGGAAAGCCGTTGCCAGGGCGTACTAACATCATTGTGACGCACCAAAAAAATTATCAGGTTGCTGGTGCTATTACAGTGAATTCAATTGATGGCGCACTTAAAGTATGTCAGGAAGGAGTTGATGGCAATAGTGAAGTTTTTTTGATTGGGGGCGCAGCGCTTTACCGGAAAACCCTTGGGCTCTGTCATCGTATTTATGTTACGGAAATTCAGCAGGATTTTGACGGCGATACCTTCTTTCCCGAGTTTGACATGAAAGAATGGCAAGAAATATCGCGTGAAAAGCACGTCTCAGAAGTTGATAAATTAGAATGTCATTTTGTTATGTTGGATCATAAGACTAGGTGTTTAACTTGACTTTAGAAAGTGAAGTGTATTAGTGTGATTACCAAGGGAAACTGTCGGTCTAATTACCGAGCGACTTTGTCATAATCACTTTAGCAAGTCGTGCCTCATACCACAATATTACTGTCGTTAATGAGCAGTTAAGCCAGTTGCTAAAGTGGCTATGTTTTATGCCGATTCTTGCAAGGCCTGTGACCTTTCAACTCTCAGTGCAGTGGTATTCATATTATTTCTTAGCCACATACTACGTACACCGCCAGTACTTACATCAACTCCGAGAGCCTCCGTCATCTTCAGTGCCACTTTCTGCTGTCCAAGGTGCGGATGCTCTATTGAGAACTGGACAACCGCTTTCTCGATTGCCATATCCACACAATTTTTATGCCGTAAGTTAGGTATTTC
>JAJFJG010000139.1 GCA_021774265.1 Nitrosomonas sp. | reverse complement strand
CCACATTTAGTGCCGCTTCAACGACAACTTTGGTCAGCCTCTGACTGAAGTCATTAAGGTCTTCTTCTGTCTTCAGGCCTTTACCCGCTTTACGTGCAAATAATTCTAATTCTTCTTGCTTCATAATCTGCCTATCCTTACTCATAATGAGTGTGAATAATGGCAGTTACACAGATTTAATTACAGCCTCATAAAAATTTTTAAACACAAAAACATCACCACAACTTACAAACCCTAGGTTTTTCTTTATCAATCTTCTTCCCGGCCAACCGTTGCCAAACATCTGGAGGCGAAACACTTAACTCGATTTGTATTGTATATTATGCTCCCTGAATTTAAAATTCTGACATGTTATATTCAATTCAAGGAGTAAATAAAATGAAAAAACGCATAAAATGCACAGCATTATCTTTTTGCTTGTTGGTTTTATTTGGGAACGCCAACCTGGCATCATCGGCCACAACAGCTGAAATAGAAACCATTTTTAACTGGGCTGAGAATAGTTACTCAGATTTGTTCCCGAATCACCAAACCACACAAACGATTGATCCTTGGGCATTCAGATTTTATCCATCTACTGGAATTTATGTTGGTGCACAGAACAATGAAATTTTCGTGCTAGGAGGCCCCTGGGGAACAGATAGTCCAACGTTTATTGATACCATTCCAAACCTGACCGCTCAGGTACTAAGCTCCGGTGGTAATGGTAATGTTCCCGGATGTGATACTTCAGATATTCCAGCCGGCATGGTTGTCACACAGAATGGTAATGTTGTTAATATTACAACAAACGGTGAATGTATCGTAGTACCGAATCTTGAAAATAATAACTTTTGTGGCGTTCCTGCGCAACCTGCGGCAACAGGGGTTTCCGTATTGAGCAGCACTACGGTTAACACTTTTAAAATGACGGGAATTGAAATAAGTGCACCGGGAATACCAAACCCTTCTGAATCCGCTGCGGCAAGCATTGCCAACAGCAAGTTTTGTGAAATCAATGCACCGGCAGAACTGACAAACCAAATCGTGAATTCGGATATATGTTTCGATATGACTGATCAGTTTGGAGCTCTATCTGACAGCGGCATACCTGGAATCACAATCACCCCACCGATAACGACTAAGTTTGTTGCCACCGCAACCAATCAAGTTGTAAGTGATTGCTTTACAAGCGATGCAACTGTCATCTCTGATTCGGTTACTGGAGAAACATGGGTTAGAGACGCTGGTGGCAATTTTGTTCAAACGGGTCTTTAGATTGAACAAGCTCTTACACTAATACTTACAGAAGTATAGTAACCCAATGCTGCAACCCCCCGGACCGTCTGACTTGGCATTTTATACCCAGGGGTTGCAGATCCAAGAAATAAGGGGGACAAGTCGGCTTTAAGATTATTTTAGTTGCTATATTCTCTGTACATATGTCACGCTCTTTTAGAATTAAAACTCTAACAATATGAAACTAAATTTTCACCTAACACATCAAATCATCACCACATCTTACGAACTCTAGACTTTTCCCTATCAATCTTCCTTCCCACTAATCGCTCCCACAACTTAATACCCGTTAATATCTCAACAAGATTTGTGGAAACTTGAAATTCATCGAGCGATCGGCTTGACTCTTCATTTGGCAGCACAAAAGACCACATTTTTAGTGTTCCTCGGTTACTTTCTGTTAAAACCGATTTAAAATACGCATGAGGAATTGGAATGGTGACTTCGTTTGAATCATCAGCGCCGATACTCTCAATGGGTCGATCAAAATAAAAAATGGGACCACAGATGACGTAGGTTTCTAATACCTTAGGTTTCGCACATAAATCTCTAATCGCAGTTTCTAACCTTTTCCATATTTGCCGATTAAATTCACCTCTTTGAGGCGATGCGTTAGACAAAAGAAACGTTTCACTGTTTTGTAATGCTGTTTCTCGTTGATTTGCGCTTGCAACAAGGTGACCACGCTCATAGCCTGAACCTTTGTAATCCACCAAATCTGCACGAAACATTTCTGGAATACGATAATCAGAACGAAAATTATTTACTCGCTCTAGCCCTGGATTATCAGGGTCTACAATTTCCAACGCCCATTTTGCTTGGCGAAAATAATAGGAATAACCCAACACATAATGGCGATTAAATATAACCTGATCGGCGGCTAGCATTCCATAGCGAGTTTCGCGCCTTAAACTTGGCATGTCCATAACGTTTCCTCCTTGCTTCTACATTTCAAGCGGCTCTACATAGCCCGTTAATTCAAGATAGCCCTGCCCGGCGGGTTGTCCGTCTCGCGTCAACTTCACTGCTCCTTCCCAATAAACAGTCCCTGTTGATTCACGCGAATCCAGCTCTTGGTCATCAAATAGCGGCGTCAGCAACCATTCGACTTCATCGGTGCGAATGCGCATTGCCACGGGATAGACCGCGTCCGTATGTGGAGATTGCCAAGTACGCTCAGGAAAAAACTCCACCTGCTCTGGTTTAAACAAAATAAGTTCGCCAGCGGCATCACGTAGCGCAGCATAAGACCATAACTTTCCACCATCTTTAAGGCGAATCTGAAAAGCCATGAGCGATGAACCGTCATCAAGATTGGCACCAACCCAATCCCACCCATCGGCGTCTGGATCAAGGTAGGCAGTAGACCATTCATGATCCAGCCAAGCACTGCCGATGACAGACACCGACTTGTTATGGCGAGACACGGTGCCCGATACGCTTAAATGCGGCTCGCTATAATAATAACTGGCTTGTTCTGGTTTTGGCCCTTTACGTGAGAATCCTTCACCCCCTTGCAACAGCACAGCCTGCGTCGGCGTGAGTGTTAATCGCAAACCAAAATCATCCGCTTGTACATCCACTTGATAGCGACCATCTTCTTCGCGCACAAAATACCAATCATCCAACTTCACATTTGTGTTGCCTTCCTTGGCGTAAGCCAAGCCAAACCCTTCACGCGCTGTCTTCTCTTCATGCATCAATTTACCCTCAGCAGGGTCTGACAATGCCACATGTGCAATAATCAAATGCTTGGCCGCAAATTGACTGGGGTTTTCAAAATCGTTGTCTGTCGCATAACGAAAAAAAGTCACCTGAAAACCCAGCGGCTTTTTGTCGGGTGTTTCCAGCCAGCCCGTCACATACCACCACTCAATGCGAAATCCCTGATGTGCGCCGAAGTCATGCGGAAAAGTCAGCTTATATTCCGGTACCACTGTCGAAAATCTAGGCGACTCAGCAAAACTAACCGCCGCACTTAACATGAACAAAAAAATGAGAAATTGCGATAAGTACTTATATTGTTGTTTTAAAACTTGCATCACCAGTCCTCCTTCACCGCACGAATTGAATTACCCGAGGTCGCATGACGCCCGGCTATCAACGCAGTTAATGACGCCGAAATAACCATCACAACAGCCACGACGACTAACCAGCCCCACGGTATATGCAGCTGCAAAGTCCAACGAAAGGATTGTGGATTCACGATAAACACCAGAATCAAACTGATACTCCAACCAATAATAAAACCTAGCATCACGCCCAACACCGCCAGCAAGCCCCCTTCAGCGGCTAGCATACGAAATATCTGTCGGCGCAACATGCCAATATGGCGCAACATACCAAACTCTTTTGCGCGCGCCAGGGTTTGTGCCGAGAAACTGGCTGCCACACCGAGTAAACCGATGATGACAGCAACCGCTTCCAGCAAGTAAGTCACCGCAAAACTACGGTCAAATATCTCTAGGCTCAAAGCACGGATTTCGCTAGATTGTGAAATCTCCACCGCATCACCAAAGGACAATGCGTTTAAATCATTTATCACTTGTTCTGCGCTAACACTTGGCTTAAGCCATAGCGCCGCCGTATTGACATTCATGTCACCCGTTAGCGCTTGATAATCAGATAACTGCATCTGCACCGCACCAAATTGTCGGCCATAATCACGCCATATTCCAGCAACGACAAAACTTTGCCCCGCCCCACCGATTGGTAAGCTCACCTGCTTGCCCACAACATGCCCATACAAATCAACCATGGCTTCTGATACCCAAACGGGTATTGCGCCACGAGGAAAAGATTCTGGTGGCAATATTTCACCAATAATAGGGATAATCTTACTGGGATCAGCGACATCAATTGGACGCCCAATCAGTGTAATACTGGGCCGACTGGCATCCAGTGTTAATTGCAAATGGCGCGAATAATCGAGACGACTCACACCCGTCATCGCGTTCATGGCACTTTGTTGCTCAGGCTGGAAACCACCTTGATCACCACTGGATGCCAAGCTAACGTACATCTCAGCAGGCAACACATGACCCAACCAATCATCAACCGACACGCGAAAACTCGTCACCATAATAGCCATCGCCACCATGAGACTAAAGCTCGCCAACACACCACCCAACGCGATAGAAGCCTGATTTGGCGCATTGACTAATCTTATGAGTGCCAGGGTAGTCACGACATTTGAGTTTTTTCGCTGGGTTACTTTAAATAAAGCGGAGAAAAACACCGATGAGAAATGCGGCATCAATGCAATGCCGCCAATGAGCAACAACGCAATAGCCAAATAACCAAAAACAGGCAAACCGAAAACCGCTGGCAATTGCGTAAATATGCCCGCCAATGTCAGACAAAACAAGGCAAACCAAGGTTTAGCCAGCTTTGCAAGCGCCACATCCTCACTCCCCGACTTGAGTGCAGGAGCCGTCTTAGCACGGGCAGCTTCCCATGCCGGAGCCGCACTACCTAATAAGGTAATGCCCAATCCTAAGAAAAAGAAAGTCACTGCCGCTGACCAACTAAAATGCATTGCTGGTGTTACGCCGGTAAAGAAACCACCCCCTAAGTCCCCGCCAAAAAATCGTAAGGCAGCCGCGGCGGTTGCATACCCCAACGCCAAGCCCAACAATGAACCCATCACGCCCAGCGTCGCACCTTCCAAAATAATTTGCCGCAATAATTGCCAACGCGTTAGTCCCAATACACGTAGCAAAGCTAATTGATGCCGCCGCCGAATTACTGACAACGCCTGCGTTGAAAATACCAGAAACGCCCCGGTAAACAACGCAACTAACGCCAACATATTCAAATTGACGCGATAAGAACGCGACATATC
>JAJFJG010000138.1 GCA_021774265.1 Nitrosomonas sp. | reverse complement strand
GCCAATATAAAGAAAACTGAGGCAACTAAATATGCGAGAGCAACTAAATCTGCAGACATTTATGTGCTTCCTTTTTTATCTTTTCTTTTGAACATTTCCAGCATCCGCTGGGTAACAAGAAATCCACCAAACACATTAATTGCAGCAAGTGTTACTGCAACCGCGCCTAGCCAGACACCCCAGTCAGTCTCAGCTGGCCCAGCCGCCAGCATTGCACCCACTAGAATAATGCCAGAAATTGCATTGGTTACAGACATCAACGGAGTATGTAAAGCTGGCGTAACATTCCATACCACGTGATAGCCAACAAATACCGCCAATACAAAAACTGTAAGATTAATAATCGTTGGATCGACATCACCGATCATAATTGCTCCTTCTAAATTCGTTTACCATGAGACATAAGTTAACATCAATATTGCCCCGAATCCGTTCTCTAAATGCTTAACTAACCGCTTCCCCATTTGTGCAAACTATCGTCCCTGCTACAATTTCGTCTTCACGGTCTATTTTTAATTCACCGCTTTCCGCATCAAGCATCAAGTTAAGAAAATTCATAAGATTACGTGCATACAATGCACTAGAATCTGCAGCAACTAAACCGGGCAAATTAGCAATACCAATTAGATGAACACCATGCTTCACAACATTCTGATTTAACTCAGACAACGGACAATTGCCACCAGCCTCTACTGCCATATCCACAATTACTGAACCAGGCTTCATGGACTTAACTGTTTCTTCTTTGATTAACACCGGCGCTGGGCGTCCAGGAATCAACGCTGTCGTAATGATAATATCTGCGGCTATCGCACGCTGATCAATTAATTCACTTTGTCGACGCTTATAATCGTCAGACATTTCACTGGCATAACCACCGGCAGTTTCTGCTTTCGCTTTTTCTTCATCAGTCAGTGGTACTTCAACAAACTTTCCACCCAAGCTTTCGACCTGCTCTTTCACTGCAGGACGCACATCAAATGCTTCTACTACTGCACCCAATCGTTTAGCAGTCGCGATAGCCTGCAAACCTGCCACACCTGCACCCAAAATCAAAACACGCGCTGCTTTCACAGTACCCGCAGCAGTCATTAACATCGGAAAAAATTTCTGGTAAACATCAGCAGCCATTATCACTGCTTTATAACCCGCAATATTTGCCTGTGATGACAAAACATCCATACTTTGCGCGCGAGAAATACGTGGTAACTTTTCCATTGAGAAAGCTGTTAAGCCATGACTAGTCAGCGCACTTATTCCTTCTGCCTGATGTGGCGATAGCAAGCCAAGCAAAACCGCATCTTTTTTCATCAGTGCTAATTCGTCAGCTTTCGGCCCGCGCACTTTCAGAATAATTTGAGATTGTGCATATAGCGAAGCTGCATCAGCAACAATGATTGCACCTGCCTCTTGATATGCCTCGTCCGGTATACTCGCACCTGCGCCAGCCCCCGACTGAACTAGAACAACATGCAGTTCTTTAGCTGTAAATTTTTTGACAGTTTCCGGCGTAGCAGCTACGCGAGTTTCTCCCCCGCGAATCTCTGCGGGTATGCCTATATGCATTGATGATCTCCCTTATCTCTTACCAACAAGCTTGCGAAACGAACTGACGCAATACTCAATTTTTAAGTTTAATTGTAGATTATAAATCAATTTGGACGTAATGCATTACCTTGATGGGCAAAAACTTACCTCACCCACACAAAATCAAATCAAGCTTATTGCTCTATCCACCCCGCCTTTTAGTATGAAACTTCTCCACCCAATCCAACAATCGCTTGGGCGCATGCGCACGTTTCCACTCTCCAGCGGCATATTTATTGGCTTCAGACCAAGTAGGGTAAGTATGTATCGTGCCGAGAATTTTATTCAAACCCAGTCCGTGTTTCATTGCTAACACAAATTCAGCCAATAAATCACTAGCATGTTTAGCAACAATGGTCACACCTAAAATTCGGTCTTTTCCTGGAACAGTCAATACTTTTACAAAACCATGCGCAGCTTCATCGGCAATCGCACGATCTAAGTCATCCAAACCATAGCGCGTCACTTCATAGGCTTTACCCTGTGCTTTTGCCTCATTTTCTGACAATCCAACACGCGCCACTTCTGGATCAGTAAATGTTGCCCATGGGATCACAGAATAATCAACCGTAAAACTTTTAAAATCACCAAACAACGCATTCACCGATGCATACCAGGCTTGATGCGCAGCAGTATGTGTAAACTGGTATGGTCCAGCGACATCGCCACAGGCATAGATATTAGGATAGATGGTTTGTAATTGCGCATTAGTTTCAATCGTACGTCTTTTTGTAACAGGAATACCCAATTCTTCCAGACCAAAACCTTCAGTACGTGGCGCTCGGCCTACAGCACATAACAAGGCATCAAATGCTAGTCGAGTTTCTTCACCATCTTTATCGCACACAACCAGATACTGCGCTTCAGCATCTATTTCACAGCGTACGGCTACCGTCTGTGTCAGTATTTGCACACCATCATCTTGTAATGCCACCTTAACCAACGCCGCCGCGTCAGCATCTTCACGCGCCATCAAATCACCCATCTCTACCTGTGTTACTTGGCAACCAAGGCGCGCAAAAGTCTGTGCCAATTCACAACCAATTGGTCCGCCACCTAGCACTAGCAACCGTTCTGGCCGCTCAGTCAATGACCAGATAGTATCGGATGTATAGTAACGAACCGTTTCCAAACCGGGTATATTCGGCACGGCAGGGCGTGCGCCTGTCGCAATGACTATGGCACGGGTAGTGAGTGTTTGCCCATTCACTTCAACCGTCCACGGTGATGTTATGCGTGCATTGCCTTGCAACACTTCAACACCCAACTGAGTGTATCGCTCAACCGAATCATGTGGCTCAACCGCGCTGACAACTCGTTGAACACGCGTCATAACATCACTAAAGTTGTAATCAACGGTTGCAGTGGTAAAACCGAGTGTTTCAGCCGTTTGCGCTTGTTTAAGAAAAGCAGCGGAATGAATTAACGCTTTGGACGGCACACAACCATAATTAAGACAATCGCCACCCATTTTATGACCTTCAATCAGCGTTACCTTGGCACGCGTTACTGCGGCAATATAAGAAGTCACTAATCCAGCGGCACCGGCTCCAATAACCACCAAATTACGGTCAAATTGCGCGGGCTTTGTCCAGCGCGTATAGAGTCGACGCATTTTAATCAACCCGACACCCCATCGTGCCAGCCATGGAAACACTGCTAACAATACAAAAGAACCAATTAATGCCGGAGATAAAATACCTGATAAGCTGGTAAGTGACGCTAGTTGAGTACCCGCATTAACATACACGGCGCTCCCTGCAAACATACCAATCAAACTTGCCCAGAAAAACGTACCACTACGAATCTTAGTCAACCCCATCAGTAGATTAATCAAGAAGAATGGAAAGACCGGCACCAAGCGTAAGGAAAACAAATAGAATGCGCCGTCACGTTCAAGGCCATTATTAATGGTCTCCAAGCGATCACCAAAACGTTGTTGCACCGTATCGCGCAACACATAACGAGCCACCCAAAAAGCCAATGTTGCACCAATAGTGGCTGAAATTAAAACAATTGGCACACCAACCCATAATCCGAACATCGCACCACCAGCCAACGACATGACCGCGGCACCCGGCAAGGACAAAGCCGCCATCATAATGTAAGTTAAGGAATAAATGCCAACAATTAGAAATGGTTGCTCATGATAGGCTTTCTGCAGTTCATCATGGCTTGCCTTTAACACATCTAAACTAAAGAACCGTCCAAGGTCAAAAATAAAAAACAAACCCATCAATAATCCAAATAAAACGAGTATCCACCAACGATTTTTCATTTCTTTCCTTTGTTATTTCATTTCACTACAAGAAGCACCAAACTGAAAGCAACTATAACAGCGATGATGTTTCATGCTCACAGGCACTTGCAAGCTCTGCGTTAACGTTTCACCTAACGCATAATCTGGGTCATCATCAACCAAGGTACAAGCATATACTTTTGTCTGCCCATCAATTTTCACCACCATCCGGCTAAACGCGCACATAAAATCACGGCGCGTTTTTTCTGTTTGAAAATCGGTCATGCAACTTTGAGTGATTTGCGGGGCAGATATGTTCGATTCGGGCGGATAAAACTCAGGGAATTCAATACGCTGCATATCTTCTGGCAAACCTGCGGCATAAAAAACATCAGTAAACTTTTTGGCCGTTTCTTCAGGTAATATGCCTGGTAGTGCCTGATTAGCAACTGACAATGCAAAACCCATTTCATGCAACGCTCTCATACCTCGCAACGCCATGGCAAACATTCCTTCACCACGACCCGCATCATGCTTTGAAGCATCGAAATGATCTAAACTGACGCGAAAATGTAGCTTATTCTCACGATCCAGCAAGGGTGTTAATTGTTTCAAACGCTTGATTAATGGCTCCGTCGCATTCGTCAACACCAAACAAGGGCGATGTTGTAGACAATACTCAAGAATACGTACCATATCCTTATTAATGAATGGCTCACCTCCCGTAAACGAAAACTGCTTAACACCCAACGTGAGCGCTTCATCAATATAGGGCTTAGCGTCGTCAAAACGCATCAGCTGTAACCGATTATCACCTGGCTTGGAACCTTCTAAACAGAAAGGACAAGCTAGATTACAAGCCGTACCGGTATGTAGCCACAACTCATCCAATGCATAAGAATTGATGAAACCACGCGGCTGACCTTCTGATGTTTGATCCCACAGTTTTGAACGTGCTGGCGACACCTGAGCATCCATCACTAGCAGCACCCACCCTTTTGTTCGCCAGCACTATCATTAAACGGAATACCCATACCGCAACCCGGAAAAATACCGTAGTGATTATCAAAATTGCCGTAAAAATCGAAGTGTTCTTTGAAGCGTGTGTCATGCAACATACGCCATGTATTGCCACAGACCTGAAACTGTTTACCCGCCTCAATGGTGTGATGTTTATCCAGCACAAATACGTGGGGATGATGCGGAATTGTGCCCTTATAAATCACAGACTGACCATGATCCTCGCAAGCCAGCTCAAGATTATTTAATTTGAATAAACGATACGTCGCAGAATAAAAACGAATGTTGCCTGTCCGTGCAGCCAATTCATCGTTATCAATCGTGATAGGGCGGTCTTCAACTAAGCGCGGATCCATAAAGCCAGATTTCTGTGCCAACTGCAAAAAATCATTCCAATACAATGCACCACCCAAGCATTCACCATACAACACGGGATCTTGTGTTAATGCAAATGGAATACGTCGATCACTATAAACATCTGAGAAATATAACTCTCCGCCCGGCTTTAATACACGTAGCGCTTCACGCAATACAGCACCTTTATCAGAAGCTAAGTTAATCACACAATTCGAGACAATAATATCCACACTATTATCTACCAGCTCAAGCTCATCTAGGTGTTCAATGTAGCCATGCAGAAAACGCACATTACTGCGACTAAAGCCAAAAACTTCTTGGTGATGCGCTTCATGTTGACGTGCAACAGCCAACTGCTCAGCAGTCATATCCACACCAATAACTTGGCCCTGCTCACCGACCAATTGAGAAAGCACATAAACATCGCGTCCTGCACCACAACCAAGATCCAAAATAGTTAAGCCTTCCAATAATTCAGGTAAAACCAAACCGCAGCCGTAATAACGCGTCAACACTTCATCATGAACTTGAGCCAGTAATGGCTTTACAAATCCGGGTAAATCCGAATCTGTACAGCAGGCATTAGTTTGCAAATCCTGCGTATTACTGAGTGTTTCACCATAATATTTTTGAACATCCTCTTTCATGACAATCCTTATCATTGAAGTTATATTTTGTATTTAGAAATGAGAATCCGAACCGTAACGTGAAGCCAATTCATTGGGCGCAACGCCACGCGCAAAGTTCAATGCTAACTGACGATTTTTCCAAGTCCGTCGCCACCATCCATCCTGTTGCCAACGGCAGGGATCTACTAATATAGGCTCGCGCAGCGACTGAAAATGGCCAAGTCGCCTCACCCGGCGTACCAAAGGCACCTCTTCAAATAAAGGCCAAGGACCATGCCCTCCCGCTTTCTTATAAATTTCCCGCAACACAAAAATACCCTGATCACCATAGGGAACACCATAGCGACAACGTAGCGCAATTGCTGGCTCCAATATTAAAGCAGGCCAAGTACGTGGGACATCAAAGCGAAAACGAAAATAACCACCGACAGCACCCTGCTCAAGAGCCGATGTCATTGCACCTAATGACTCTTTTGAAAAACGTGCATCCGCATGCAAAAACCACAGCACTTCACCTTTAGCTAATGCAGCACCTGCACGTAATTGTTCCCCACGACAAGGCTCACTTGTCAGCCAGTGCACCGAATATTGATTACAGATTTCACGACAACGCTCGCTATCAGCACCATCGATAACAATAATTTCTTCCGGGCCCCTGGGTAATTGATGCAATTGATATAGTAAATACGCCAATTTATCTTCATCACGATAACAAGGAATTATGACACTAAAGCTAAGCATGATTTACTCCCACTATAGAAGTAATGTCGCTTGCTAGCTGACGCAATATACTGCGTGCAGGTCGTGGATCATCCTCCAATACTTCAATTAATTTAACCAGGTCTGCCAACTCATCAATATCAAAACTTTCATCTAAAGTAGCAACCGATTGACCCTCATCACGGCAACAGTCCATCAATGCATTTCCCAATTGATTTGAACTCCATGGCAAGTCTGTTAAAAGTGGCCAAGGACGATTGTTTGCCATCAATACAACGCCACCATCTATTGCTGGCATCAACGCCACATCATGATGCTGCATCGCGTCACATACAGCGGCATAATCTGCTTCAATCAGTCCCGGCGAGTCACTGCCGATATATATCAACCGTTTCATCCCTTTGCTGCGCAATTCAAAATCTAACGTATTCAACCGTTGGCCTAAATTACCCTGCATCTGTGGCTGCACATAAACATTCGGCTGGCGCA
Organism: Nitrosomonas sp.; assembly: GCA_021774265.1. Taxonomy (GTDB): domain Bacteria; phylum Pseudomonadota; class Gammaproteobacteria; order Burkholderiales; family Nitrosomonadaceae; genus Nitrosomonas. The sequence goes on along the minus strand of JAJFJG010000138.1, from coordinate 25,160 downwards.
CTAATGAAGCAGCCCACTCAACATCTTCCTGGGATGACGGCGCAATCACAACCGAACCCACCCAGCTTCGTAAGTCTTCTAACGCACAGTTTAATAATGCTTCAGCTACGCGTTGCGTCATCTCTACACCTAAACTAGCAGACAAACGCTGTTTTCCAAATCCGAGCTTGGGTTGCTTACATACTAAAACCAGGACTTCTGAATTTTTCATAATGACGAGAAATTTTAAAAATTTATCATTAGTCGAGCACACTCGTTTTTCCTTACACTAACGTTCATAATAACAGCTCAAACCCTTACATTCACCACAAGCGAAACCCCAATCTAAAACAGTATTAATATGCCATTCACGTTAGTGATATAAACCCACAAAGACATTGCCAGTGAAATCCATAGCTTGAAACGGTATAATGCTTGGCAAATCAATATTGAAGAAACAAAAAAATCAACCTTATGCCACATTTACGCTGCAAAAGAACACCTATACTCTACGGAAGCGATATCAGTGCAAAACGTGAGGAAATACGGTCTTACTTCCACAATACATTGGATTGCTACGAACTACTTTTTGAGACACTCAGTAGCGATGAAGCGTATTACAAAAAGCCCATTTCACTGCGCCACCCGCTAATTTTTTATCTGGGACACACAGCCACTTTTTTTGTTAACAAGCTAGTTCTAGCAGGTATCATTCCAAAACGCATTGACCCAAAAATGGAATCCATTTTTGCCGTTGGTGTTGATGAAATGAGCTGGGATGACTTGGACACCACCCATTACGACTGGCCTGCCGTCGAAGCCGTCCACGCATACCGCAATATCATCCGTCAAACGGTAGATCAACTCATCACCGATTTACCACTATCATTACCCATCACTTGGGAAAGCCCTTGGTGGACCATCTTGATGGGGATTGAGCATGAACGTATTCACCTAGAAACCTCCTCGGTTTTAATTCGTCAACACAAACTTGAATATGTTCAATCGCATAAAGATTGGCAACCCTGCAAGAAATCCAGCATCGCACCTAAAAACGAGCTCATTAATGTAGCTGCAGGCAAGGTACAAATTGGCGAAAACAAAGCAACCCAGAAACATTATGGCTGGGACAATGAATATGGCAATCATGCTGCTGATATCCCCGCTTTCCAAGCCAGTAAATACCTAGTTAGCAACCAAGAGTTCTTAGCTTTTGTTGAAGCCAATGGCTATTCCACTGAAAGTTATTGGCAAGAAGAAGGTCGTGCTTGGCAACGGCATATCGGCGCTGAGCACCCAACATTTTGGGTCAAAAAAGGCACTAGCTGGCAACTACGTGTGATGACTGAAGAAATCGCCATGCCATGGGACTGGCCAGTTGACGTAAATTACCATGAAGCCAAAGCTTTCTGCAGCTGGAAATCGACCACCAGCAAGCAGCCAATTCGTTTGCCGACGGAAGATGAATGGTATCGCTTGTATGATGTCGCAAACCTGTCTGAAGTGCCACATGACGCACCCGCAGCGGGCAATCTTCATCTGGATCACTATAATTCCAGCTGCCCAGTAACTGAATTCCAGCAAGGTGAATTCTTCGACATCGTGGGCAACGTCTGGCAATGGGTCGAAACACCAACTTACCCATTTGAGGGGTTTGATGTTCACCCGCATTATGACGACTTCACTACCCCAACTTTCGATAGTCAACATAATCTTATTAAAGGCGGCTCTTGGATTGCCTGCGGCAATGAATCACTCAAAAGCGCACGTTACGCCTTCCGCCGACATTTTTTTCAACATGCTGGATTCCGCTACGTAATGACTGATACACCCGCTATTCTAGAAAGCTCTAACTACGAAACCGATAAACTATTGTCTGAGTACGCTGAGTTTCACTATGGCGATACTTATTTTGACGTACCTAATTTCCCCAAAACATTGGCCGAAATTGCCATTGCCGCCATGAGCGACCGTCCTGCGCGTAAAGCATTTGATCTCGGCTGTGCGTCAGGGCGTTCAACCTTTGAACTGGCTCGTCATTTTGAACATGTCACCGGCGTTGATTTCTCCGCACGCTTTATAGGTCAAGGTGTACAACTAGCGCAACAAGGTATTTTGCGCTACACCCTCACCGACGAAGGTGAATTGGTTTCCTATAAAGAACGCACATTAACAGGGCTGGGGCTTGAGCACATCAAAGACAAAGTGGAATTTTTCCAAGGCGATGCCTGCAACCTAAAATCCATTCATGCCGGCTATGATTTGATTCTCGCGGCGAACTTGATTGACCGCCTGTACAACCCCGCTAAATTCCTCAACGTCATCCACGAAAGAATCAACACCGGCGGTTTACTGATGATCACCTCACCTTATACCTGGCTGGAAGAACACACAAAGAAAGAAGCGTGGGTCGGCGGCTATAAACGTGACGGTGAAAACTTCACCACGTTAGACGGCCTAAAAGAAGCCTTGGGTAAACATTTCAGACTCATCCAAGGCCCGCAAGCCGTACCGTTTGTAATTCGAGAAACCAAGCGCAAATACCAGCATACCCTGGCTGAAGCCACCATCTGGGAGAAAATTACTTGAGTATTGGCTTTGACCACGACATCAGTCGCGATGGAACACACAGCGTAAAATATGATGCGCGACAAGATATTTTTGGCAAAGCCGACGTTATCCCTGCGTGGGTGGCAGACATGGACTTTGCCGCCCCCCCAGCCGTCACGCAAGCACTGATTGAGCGCGCCAACCACCCAATTTATGGCTACACCATCTACCCAGACTGCCTGTATGAATCTATCATCGACTGGCTAAAACGACGCCACCACTGGGAAATTCAACGCGACTGGATCGTCATGTGCCCCGGCGTCGTACCATCACTGAATGCCGCAGCTATGGCCTTCACCCAACCCAGTGAATCCATCATCATTCAACCCCCAGTCTATTTCCCATTCTTCTCAGCCGCAACACAGACCGGCAGAAAGCTAGTTGAAAACCCGCTGCATTATTTAGACAGCAAATACACCATTGATTTCGACCACTTGGAACAATGCGCGAAAGCAGCCCATCTACTCCTGCTCTGCTCACCGCATAATCCTGTAGGGCGAGTATGGAACAAACAAGAGCTAGAACGCCTGCTGCAAATTTCAGAACAATATGACTTGATGATATTTTCAGACGAAATTCACGCAGACTTAATCTACCCCGGTAACCAGCATCATTCGCTTGCCACGTTAACTGACAACACAGCAAATATCTTGACCGCCATCACACCCAGCAAAACATTCAACATCCCCGGCCTCAACCTATCCACACTAATCATCCCCAACCCGGAAGCACGCAAAAAAATTTCCAAAGTATTTGACGCCATGCACATCAGCGCCTCCAACCCATTCAGCATCGCCGCCTTTGAGGCCTCGTACCGGGAAGGCGAACCTTGGCTGGATAACTTATTAGTTTATCTGAGCGACACACGCGATTGCGTGCAAGCTTATCTGACAGAACACCTCCCACAAATAAAACTCACCCCATCAGAAGGCACTTACCTCTTATGGCTGGATTGTCGTGGATTGAACATGAACGACGCAGAACTCAAACGTTTCTTGGTCCATGAAGCGGGTGTTGGTCTGAGTCCTGGCACTCTGTTTGGAAAAGAGGGTAGCGGGTTTATGCGTTTGAATATTGGAGCGCCACGTCATACGATTATGACGGTGTTGGAGAATATTCGGCGAGTGTTGAAGCCTGAATAAGCGTAGCGCCATCCCGGATGGCAGATTATTAACTCTGACTACGATGATACAGTGCTAGTACCGACCGAGCTTGCTACGGCTTGAAAAAAGTGTTGGCGGCCTGATTGGTTTGGATTGCTTGTTGTGTTCGCTATGTATCGTTCCAATTGCTTGCCTCATAAAAAGCAGTCTATTCAATACTTACAGCTAAATCCATAGCCAGTTTCTCAAGGTCTGCAGCTTTCTCAAGCCCATCGATGAAGCGCCTAGGAATACCCGACAAACCGGTCTGAGCACCTGTTAGAGCACCCGTAAGAATAGCTCGCGCCTGGTTTTGCCCCCCGCCATTAACCGCATGGAGTACGGCTGATTCAAAATCAGCATAAAAACGGGCTGCAAGATAGTAAGCAGCTGGCAGCTGATGATAAATGGCACAAGGCATACCGTATACGATGGACACTTTCCATGCCGGCTCGATATGAATTCCGGGGTCCACCGCAGCTGCCGCCATGTATGACGGCGTGAGCAGGGCATCCGGCGAGGCAAAACGGCCCGCATGAGGCGGATCTGGATCACCGGGCCGTGGATTTTGCAGATTACCCTGTGTTACGACATGAAAAGGCAACTTGCCCTCCTTGGTCAACATCATCAACTTGCTCGAAAGCTCCGTATCCAGCTTATGTCCCTGAATTAAAAGACTCATTACGGCGCCATATGCGACTGTCATGGAGACGATAGTCTCATCGGACTGAGTGAGCAGGGTATTTTCGGTAACGGCTGAAGCAAGTTGTTCGGGATGCAGAGCATAGCGCACGGCAATAGCAAGCGTACGTTCTATCGCCTCGGTGGTGTCCGCATTGCTCCCAGTTTGTTCCCATGATAATTTCTGCTGCACACGCTGGCGCCAGACTTTACGGATGGATTGGCTCGTATATCCCCCGGGGCCACAGACTGGTGTTCCGTCTAGCAACGGAAACAGCGTTTCATCCATACGGCGGCAAAAATTGGCTTTGTCATAGCCATTACATTCAACAAGCGATCGTACCATCAAAGTTAGGATGAATCCGGCCTGCGACATTTGGCCGGCTTTCAGGCCCGAATGGTACCGGTCGGGTTTAGGATCCGTATAGCTATCGATCCATAGCCCGTAATCACGATGAAGTTCATCAAGATTGTAATACCAGTGCGGGCCAAGCGCCAGTGCGTCTCCAATAAATGCGCCCATAATGGCGCCGCAGGCACGGTCCTGAAAGTTTACATTTGGCATGTATAACCCCTTTTTTTGAACGACGATGAAACTTGAGTTTATGAGCCAGTCTTATCAGTATCCTCTCATAAAGATACGAATAAAGTACTTATCAACAGAAGACCCCAGGGTTTTATAGGATTCTGGCTAAACCATTGTTCATATAAGAGCGTTTTCTCATCAAAACAATTGATTCAATGCTAGTTATAAATATTTAATGGTCTGAAACTCGTATTAACCTAGTGACGTTATAATAATAATCTTGCCGGATAATAGCAAGCTAGCGCCGGTCAGAATCCAGGAATTACAAAATGATCAAACACCATTAGAATCCCAATTTAAATTTTATGTTTGCAATTAATATTATTTCTGAAGGATAAATGCAGACTATTTACCGAGCGCTACAAGTATCTGTAACATCATACGATATTGATATCACCTTAAGTATGGAAAGTTAGCTTTTTGGCAGAAAGGGCGTGAAGATTTTTTCCGTCCCATTTTACGAAATGGTGATTGTCGCCGCTTGATTTAATGATCAAACACCAAATTTAACAATAACTCGTTTATTGATCGGGGTAGGACTTTAACCTGTTAGATAGGGCGTCGGTAACGACGTATGGTTTGACCCTTTTATCTTTTATCTTTTATAAGAAATTATTGTTAGTGATGACATAAGGGTTACCCAACATTTATAATGAATACCTCTTTTGTTCCATCTGATAATTCATTTTAAAAACCCGCGGTAAGAACATATTATCAATTCAGATAAGGAAGAATGATGAACGATTCATCTAAAAACATAGACTTTGGCAATGGCGACGCGTTGGGCAAACTATTATTGAGATTAACATTAGGTATTTTTATGCTTTTTCATGGCATTGCAAAAATTCTTAACCCTAGCTCACTAGAGTTTATCAAGGGACAACTTGCATCACTGAGTCTTAGCCCTTATTTAACTTACGGTGTGTTTTTGGGAGAAGTAATTGCACCGCTATTAATTATTTTTGGTATTTTTACTCGTTTTGGCGGGCTTTTAATAGCAGGCAATATGGTTTTTGCCATTGTTTTGGTGCATAGCAATGAATTTTTAAGCCTGGGAGATTCCGGCGGCTGGGCACTTGAGTTACAAGGATTTTTCTTATTTTGTGGTTTGGCGATTATTCTTATGGGAAGTGGAAAATTCGCATTTAGGCCGGACTGAATATATAAATTGTTGTAGCTATTTTGCTGGGTTTTCGAAACAATGAAGCATATGAGCGATATTAGGAAGCCCGAACAAACTTGGGAGATTTAACAAACGCTTCGCGTAATTTCGCTTCTCTAAATCAACGCAAGCGATCATAAGCCTCGCATGGCGCTTCGCTTATGTAGTCTACAGCGTGGCAGAACTGAGCTTAAGGGTGAAAGCAACTCACACTTAGGCTCAGTAATTGTTATTCAAATGGTCTCATTGACCTTACAACAACATCCCTTTTCGATACAAGACACACAGGTCCATTGTCAACGCAACGCAGCAATGCATGAAAACACCCATCCATATACTCTTACTCCTTAAACTCATGATACCTAAAATAATCCCGGCAATGATGGCGGCTATTGTTTCCATCATCGGTTTATCAAAATGGATCATGCAATAAGGAATCATCATGACAAATATGGCATAAAACCCGAATCGTTCTTTGGTTCCATGCAAAACAAACCCACGAAAGAAGAATTCAAGTGCGACAAATTGCATGAAATAAAACGATTCCCAAATAAAGAAGTTTGGATAAAGATTTTCGTCTTCTTCTGGTTTATAGAACGGATAGGTCGCTAAAAAGCCTTTTGTACCTGAGAAATAGATAATTATTGGCAGCATGATCGCCAACATTAAGATAACTAGCTGATAATCCTTTAAAGCTCCGCTAAAACCTAATCCATAATCTGTTAATTTTTCTTTAAGAACAAATACGATAAAAACACACGGAACGACAAAGAAAAATAAAATAACGACCGTTGCCCAATAGAGCAATCGATACAATTCAGCATCGACATGCGTTAGCATAACGGCGTCATATGCTTGCGAAAATTTAAGCAATTCGAGGCTTTGAAGCATCGAGCCAAGAAACCTATAATCATTAAAATAACGCTCACAAGTCACAGATAAAGCAACAATCACGCAGATTGATATAACTTTATAATCTACTCTGGTTAAATTCTTTTTTAATGATCGATATGAAGAAACTTCAGATTTAATAAATGTACGTGAAAGAAGTCGAGTAATCATCTCTCTAACCTACCTATGAGATGGTTATAAAGTAAATTGGGGATCTAAACGGTCAGCTTACCGAATCGCGAGCATTATAAATTTGAATTTAAGAGGTCGAATTTACTCAGCAACAGACAAAAACGAAACAGCCCGTAAGTCGCAGAAGCTGTTCCGATAATTCATTTTTTATATTGCAAAATTTTATAACTTATTCAGAAACATTGAGATAACCATTTCATCCCATTTAGCAATATCTTTTTCTCTGATCAACTCGGGTAGATCTTTTTCACGCATGTCTTCTGCCTCTTTGGCAAAAACCAATAATACAGGCAAGCCAGAATCATAAGCACAACGCAACTCCCACACTTGGCCATCCGCCCTAACAATACTCTCTGAAATAATCGCTATGACACCATCGCAACCTCTAACTGTTTCCATGGTCTCTGCTTTCCAAGCACTTTCCCATGATTTTTTCATTGGCATATCAACACATTTCATTTTTGTATTTATTTTACCTATCTGCTCTTCCAGTGTGTCTCTCAACGCAACATCTTTTAAAGCAAAACTGATGAACACCTGATTTGATAAAGCCATTTTTCCTCCCCTTAGCGTTATTTTATAGTTTTTATAATCAAAAGTTATTATAGGACTACAATCCGTCTTTTTGTAAAAAAATATAACACCCTACCAACTAAGCGTCAATGTAACAAAAAAAATTGCGCTACAGTATTTTTCATAAAATTACTTATACTTATTTTGTTGTAACAGTCCAATACCTAGTCCAGCCATCACAATAGAAACAACAGGGTTCAGCAAATTCAAAAATGTATAAGGCGCATACTCCAGCGTCGGAACTCCTAATGTTGCCGCATAAAATACGCCAGCGGTTGTCCATGGGATCAAACCAGTTGTCATGGTTGAGCCTTCTTCAACTGAACGCGATAACATGGCTTTATCCAGCTGCTGCTGTTGATATGAATCCTTAAACAACTGGCAACTCAGAATAATAGAAATGTAAGACTCTCCCATCGCCATATTACCCACTAGCCCAGCAGCAATTGTGGTTGCAACCAATGTACTAACATGTTTTATATGAGCAATAATATGCATTAACAATACTCGCAAGAACCCCGCCTGTTGCATGATGCCACCAAGTGCCAATGCCATAATTGACAGCAGCAGCGTCCAAGCCATACTGTAAAGTCCACCACGTCCTAGCAACGCATCAATACTTTCAATCCCGGTATTAGCCGGTGAGTTCAACCACAACGTATTCAACACATCGACGCTATCTTTACCTTGGTAAAAAATAGCCACTAACATCGCCAAAATAATACTGCTCGACATACTCAATTCCGGCGAATAGCGCTTCATACTCATGCCAAACATCAGCAACAGCGGCAACAAAGTCACCCAGAGGTTTAATTCATATGCACTCATCAAAGCCGCTTGAATATTGTGAATATCCGCTGTCGGTAACGCATTGTCAGCGTATTGCATACCCAAAACACTCAGAATCACTAAAACAATAATAAAAGTCGGCACAGTAGTGTAGAGCATGGCATAAATATGCCGATAAAGATTCGTGCCCGCACTCATGGCGGCCAGATTGGTAGTATCCGATATGGGCGACAACTTATCGCCAAATGTCGCACCTGAAATGATCATACCCGCCACAATCGGCAATGGAATACCCATGGTCTCGCCAATACCGATCAGCACGACACCCACGGTACCTACTGTACCCCAGGAAGTCCCCGTGGCAACCGACATAAAACCACACAGCACCAACCCAGCCACTAGAAAAACCGCCGGGCTTAATAAATCAATTCCATAATAGAGCAGGCTCGCAATGGTACCACTTTGCATAAAACTCGCAATCACCATGCCGATCAACAAAAAAATATAAATGGCTGGCAATGCCTTAATGATCCCGTTATTCATCATATTACGAATATCAGCAAAAGCATAACCCAAGACCCCTGCTTGTACACCCACCCACATCAACGCGAGAAAAATAATCGCGTGCAAGCTGATTTCATACGCAAACATACCCAATGAAATCATTAAAAACACACCCATAATACAAATCACGGCATGTAGAAACGATGGCGATCGGCAATCAGACGAAGTTTCTTCTTCTGGTGTTTCGTTGACCATCATCCGGTTGGCTCAACAAACAAATACTCGTACGCCTCATAACCCATCGCACGCAAATCTTCTTTCCCGACAAATTTTAAAGATGCTGAATTAATGCAATACCGTAACCCTGTGGGTGGGGGGCCATCTTCAAAAACATGTCCCAAATGACTATCTCCATGACGACTACGCACTTCAACTCTAGGCATCAACAATTCAAAATCTTTTTTTAACGTGATGTAACCTTCATCAATCACCTGATAAAAACTCGGCCAGCCCGTGCCCGAATCAAATTTATGCATGGAAGCAAACAATGGTTCGCCAGAAACGATATCCACATAAATACCTTTAGCTTTATGATCCCAAAACGCATTCTGAAATGGTGGCTCAGTCCCCGCTTTTTGCGTGACATGGAACTGTAACTCGGTCAAAATTTCCTTGAATTTGGACGTATTTCTTTTAAAATCCTCATACTTCTTGTTCATAAGTGACACCTTTGTAACATTATTTTTACTGGAATGAAGCTTCTAAGCTAATGCACACGACAATAAAAAATCATCCTTTAATCGATGACGATGGGTGACACTGAAAAAATATAATGGTGCTGAATATAAATTTCAACGCTTCTGGGTAATTATTGCCATTAAAATGCACCGCCATCATGACCTGCAAATTCACATTAGGCGCAACACTACCATCTAAATCAACCAAGTTTGAAATCACCACAACATCTTCATTAAGGTTGTAAGTCCTTATCAAATATTGATTTAGCTGCCCAGAAAGCAACTGCACCGCCATATTAATCATATTATATAGCCATCCTTAGTTATTAATGAAACAAGGGGAATTACCACAAAAATTTATCAGAACAAACAAGCCAACACAATCCCAGTATATGCAAAGCAAGAGCGCCCAAAGTGGGGCATCAAACGGTGAAATTTACCCCGTTAAGTGTCAACAAACGGATCGTTGTTTTAAATAACGAATGATATCTTCAGACTCATACAACCACTGCACATCACCTTCTTCATGTTCGATACGTAAACAAGGCACTTGCGTTTTCCCGCCACCAACCAGTAACTCATTTTTATTTTTATTAGAAGAAATAATATCTTTTTGTTGTAACTCAAACCCCATCCACCAGAGCGCGAGCCGGACTTTGATACAAAAGGGGCAAGATGCAAAATAGTACAGCTGGTGATTCTTGAGTTGTTTCTTTGTTTTACTCATAAAAATCCTTACTGAAGAAACAGTGCCCAGAAAAATATTCCGGACACATAAAAAACTTTCGTTATTTTTGAAAAAGGGAATTTAATATTGACCGTCTATCAAGAATACCATTGGGTGCAATCAAACATAAAACGAATGTACAGGCCCGCCTACCTCGGCAAAACACCAACAAGTCATACGCATGCGTTATTAACGCCCGAATTGTATTTACAAAGTATGGCCGTGAAAATATGAGGGCTCTTTAATTTCTGTTTTAAATTGAAACTTCTTACTTGAGCGTTAAACGTATTTGAGTGGACTTTAAATCATATTATCGCGAGCGTGCATAGAGATGATAACTATTGGCGGACAAGTTCGATGGAATAATTTAAAGTTAGTAGAACACAGTGCTCTATTGGGGACTTCGTGTGTTGATTCGCAGCAGAAATTTGGTTAGGTTTGTACTGTAATTTATTACGGTAGGAATTAGTACAATAGATGATGGTTGTGGCTGTGTGATTTCTAGTCTAGGGGAATAATGTTATTTTTGATTGCTAGATGAATCAATTGAACAGGATTATGCAGATCTAATTTCTTCATAATATTGGTATGATGAACGCTGACAGTTTTCGGGCTGATAGCAATGCGATCTGCAATTTTCCTGCAGGAGTTTCCCTCTGCGAGTAACTTGAATATCTGAAATTCTCGCTCAGTAAGCACGCTTAATGGATTATACTGAAAATCCGTAATTAATGAATCATTGGTATCGTTAGCAAGTAAGTCAGCGCTAACATATAACTTCCCTGCTTTTATCTGAGTAATTGCCTCAACCAGAACTTTAATGCCACTATTTTTGGTAACGTAGCCTAATGCCCCAGCTTTTAGCGCTTTGCTTAGCATGGTTTTGTTATTATGCATGGAAAATATCAGTATACGAGCAGCTTCATCTTGCTCCTTAATACGAGAAATGGTTTCGATACCAGTTATGCCTGGCAAGCTAAGATCAAGAATCAATATATCTGGCTTAAATTCTTGATATAGGATACAGCCGGTTTCGCCGTCGCCAGCTTCTGCGACAACCTGAAAATTCTTTTGTCCTTCAAGTAAGCGACAAAAACCGGATCGCACTATGGGATGGTCATCGACAAGCATCAAAGTGATGGGTTCTTGTATCATATTTGTTTTTTGTCCTCGGCTCTTCTGTTATAGCTTACAGCGCTAAGCGGCAATTTGATATCAATCTGCGTTCCATCATTTGATATACTGCGCACCATAAGTTCACCGCCCACTGCGATTACGCGCTCACGCATACCCAATAGTCCCAGTCCACTGGGCTTTTTGCTGGTATCGTACCCTTTGCCATTATCTTGCACGCTCAGTAACAAATAATCCGTTTCAGAATTCTTATCGCCGATACGATGCAAGTTAACACTTGCCTGGGTAGCGTCGGCATGTCTGTAGATATTGGTGAGTGCCTCCTGAACGATACGGTAAACCGTAATGTTAATATGCCCGTCTAAATCATCAAGCTTGCCTTTTAGCTTAAATTCGAGGGTAATATTAGCATGATGTACACACCATTTATCCCTCAAATCAAGCAACGAATCCTTTAACCCAAGTGCATCCAGTAGCGCGGGACATAATTTATGCAGCATACTGCGTATCACTATATGCATTTCATTGACAGACTCTTTAATAGATGCCGCACTCTCTTGGACGACAGAATTATCGCCAAGGGAGCTGCAAATAATTTCAGCTTCAGCATGAATAGCGGAAAGCCATTGGCCGAGTTCATCGTGTAACTCATGTGCTAACACACGTCGTTCTTTTTCTTGGATTTTATATAGATTTTGCAACAGTCGCCGATTTTCAAGCAACAATTCTTGATTTCGTTGTGCGGTTTCTTTGAGCTGAGTAATATCAGATATCACCATACGGCAAGAACCGCCATTGCTGATCAATGAGCTTACCAGACGAAGATGCTTCTCTACTTGGTTTGAGTCTGTGATAGTTAATTCGATTACAGTGTTACTGGACGAATTAAAGATTCCCTTTAAATAGTGAAGAAAAGCATTGCTGTCAACTTTAGGAAGACAGGTCAGCAGGGGTTTACCGATGATGTATTGGCGATGTACACCAAGCAAAGTTGCACCAGTCAGATTAATTGACTGAACACAACCGAATTTGTCCAAAGTAAGATAACCTATAGGCGCAAAATCATAGAGATCTACATGGCGATCACGTGCTATTTCTAATTCTTGCTGTGCTTCCTTAAGTTCTTGATTTTGTGCCTCCAGCTCTGTTTTATGAACCTGAAGGTCGCTAATAAGCTCTAATTTGCTGCGTAATTCATCATCCATCCTTCTTTTTTTGTTGTTCTGACTCATGTTAACTCCCTTTCAGTAATGATCATAGCGTATGGTTTGCCCATTTCGTCAAGCAATAATGAAATAGTCATCCATACATTGAGTAAACGACCATCCTTAGCGCGACGCTTAGTTTTAAAGGGCGCTACGTTCTCGCCTTGTTTAAGTTGTTCTATGCAAGCATGCATTTCCTTTAGCAATTCATCTGGAATTAGCGTGTCAGCTTCTATCAACAGCGATTCTTTTTCGTTATAACCAAATATCTTCGTTGCGCCTTCGTTCCAGGCCAAGATATGACCTAAAAAATCCTGCACAGTCACAGCGTCGTTGGAGTCGCGTATCATTGCAGCCAAGCGTTTTTCATGTTGCAGTGCCTTGCTTAGCTGTTCGGCATGCCGCTTGATGCTGTCAATATCAATAAGCACAATTACTACGCCGCTAACATGATTGTTTTGTGTCCAGCATGGATGTATTCGTAAATCGTACCAATGCCCGTCAGTATCTTGTACTTCCAGAGTTTTTATTAGAGCAGTTTTCATCACCTGCTGTATATGCCTTTTAAAATCGGGAATATTAACATTTGGACGAATATTCTCGATACTCTTCCCGATGTCGGCATCAAGAAGATTTAGCAGTGGTTTTGCTAGTGGCGTAAAGCGCTGGATAATCAGATCATTGTGCAAAATAACAATGGCGATATCAATACTCACCAGAAAATTAGTTAGATCATTGTTAAGGACGCTTAACTCTTGATAGCGACTATCATGCTCTTCAATGATTGCAGTCAGCTCTTCATTAGTGGACAGGACTTCTTCATTAGCGGATTGCAATTCTTCATTTATTTCTTCGCGCTCCTCAATAATTGACTGCATGTATTCTCGCTCGGCAGCCAGCTCATCTTTTAATTCTTTGATATACAATGTCTTTCCGTTGGCATCTTTATTTTTAACTTCTGTTGACAAATTACTGGACTGAGGCATGATTTTAACAACAGGTTCAAATACTATTAAATAGTATGGCGCAACTACTTCCGGGTTGAAGAGAGGCGTTACCTGCAAATTTATATATTTACAAGTATTGTTATAACTTATACGTATACCTTCCTTACGCATGCTGCAGTTTTCCGTTATGGCTTTACGCACAAGCACGCGTAGCTCCATCACTAGTTCTTGACGTGCCATTTTTAATAAATTGAGGCTAGCGCCACCAGTTGATGGTTCGATGTAGGGGTTTGTTTGTCCACGAAAATGGTGTATCTGCATGCTCTGATCAATAATTACACTCGGTGGGGCATACGTCCTCAGAATGATATCATCAGCTGTCTGTTGAACAATGACTGCAGCAGAAGACTTGGTCGTCGTATCGGAAAGATACTCAGGAAACCGCCGTTCCGTGTAACTTGGCTGGGTAGAACGGAAGCGTGGTTGGGCTACATTTGGTTTGCAAATATAGATCTTATTCTTCTTATCGACAAGAGAGAAAAGATTCGTTTCGCTACCAATAGTTTCTGAAGCGCCCAACATTAAGAAACTATTGGGGCGTAAAGCATAGTAAAAAATTTGCAATATTTTTTTTTGCAAATTTATATTAAAGTAAATCATTAAGTTACGACAACAGATCAGATTAAGCCGTGAGAAAGGTGGATCCTCTAAAGCATTTTGAACCGCAAAAACGCAGACATCACGTATGGCTTGACATATCTGGTAACTAGAGTTTTTTTTGACAAAAAACTGTTGCAACCGCTCCGAACTAACGACTCCATCAATACTTTGTGAATAAATACCTTGGCGTGCCTTGTCGATTGATTGTTTATCAATATCGGAAGCGAAGATTTGAATATACACGGTGTTGGCTTGAATGCCGAGAAATTCAAATAATGCGATTGCCACTGAGTAGGCTTCTTCACCTGTGGAACAAGCCGGTATCCAAATACGTATTGCTTTTTCATTGGAGTTTTGTTGTATAATTTGAGGAAAAACTTCTTTCTTGAGCGCCTCAATAGTTTCCGGATCACGAAAAAAACTTGTGACGTTGATTAGCATGTCCTTAAATAATTTATCCTGTTCTTGTGGATGTATCTGCAGAAACTTGATGTAATCGATCATTCTATCCAGCTGATGCACTGTCATGCGTCGTTTGACGCGACGCAAAATGGTATTTCTCTTGTAATTGGTAAAATCAATGCCGTTATGTTCGTGTAATAGTAGGAAAATCTTTTTGAGTTCTTCATCTTCTTGGATTGTTGCTCTCGGTTCGACATTCAGCAACGGATACTTTAGGTAAGGGTAGTGCGCAATTAATGCTAGTTTTCTGGCAATTTCTTCTGGTGTTAGGATGAAATCTACATGACCTGCTGTGATTGCATTGTGCGGCATATCACTGAATTCACAAGAACCCTCACTTTGTGCAAAAGTGATACCGCCAGCCGACTTGATTGCCTGCAAACCTAGTGTTCCATCAGAGGCTACGCCTGAAAGAATAACGCCAATGGCACTATTCTTTCGATCTTGCGCAAGACTATTTAAAAAATCATCAATTGGTAGATATTTCTCACGTCCTTCCGGACGCTGTATCAAGTGCAAAACACCATTTAATAGTGTTAGGCTATGCGTTGATGGCATCACATAAATGTGATTGCGCTCGATGTGTAGACCATCACTCGCTTCGATGACTGGCATGACGGTTACTCGCGTCATCAATTCAGGCAGCAGACTGGCATGTTTGGGGTCGAGATGCTGCGCCAAAATGAAAGCCATGCCTGTATTCACTGGTAGCGCATGGAGTAATTGTGTGAATGCGTTCAGTCCACCCGCAGAAGCGCCAATACCAACAACCGGAAATATATCCGTTTCAGCGCTAGACTTAGTATCTGATTTAATCGCTTTAGTATCAGGACTGAGGAACTTTACTTGTTTTTTCATTTCATGCGCAAAACTTTCTTTTAAGTTTTATCTTTTCAGATAATGAAAAGTTGTACTATACCTGATTGTTTTCTATAAGAAATGCATTAAGTTTTGAAATGACACGAAAAACAGACACTTCGAATACTTAATTATTTTATTTGAAGTATCTGGCACATTGAATTTGTATCTGGCTCTCGCTTTCTAGATGAAACGAAAGTACTCTGCTATGCGCGTGACACTGTAGAAAGGCCGTGGCAACATTTAAGTTTTTTTTGAGCATAAATGTTATCTTCATTGTGCGATATCACGAATCACCACAAGAGACAGCAGAATTCGCACTATTGTAGTTTTCCTTGACCTCTAACTGGCAGCGGATTCACCCTGCTATTTAAAGCGTTTGCAATGGCATTAATAAGGGCGTTGTTTAATAATCTCTGAGAAATTCTTAGTTAACATGCAACAAATGGTTTCTTGAGGCAATGAAGCTGAAGTCGAAACAGTCAAAATCCCAGCTTTCATAAAGTTTGCCGACACGACTCGGTCTCATTGTCGAGAATTATAAATTTTGTCGGACCATGTATTGCTAATTCCATTTCCTTTGCGGAAAACTAAATTCGATTACCCACTGCATTTCAAATAGAAGCATCAGTGT
The DNA here is from genome assembly GCA_021774265.1 of Nitrosomonas sp. Taxonomy (GTDB): domain Bacteria; phylum Pseudomonadota; class Gammaproteobacteria; order Burkholderiales; family Nitrosomonadaceae; genus Nitrosomonas. The sequence goes on along the minus strand of JAJFJG010000138.1, from coordinate 8,687 downwards.
TAAACTCGACAGGCCCCTAGATCTAAGTCAATTAATAAAGCGGCAAATCTGGCTACTCCAGCACTATATATTATTAGAAAATTGAAAAATTCATCGGCATTCTAAAATTAAGACTCACATCTTGCGCATTGTCAGTCGTGCCTACGCCCACCGACAAGTTGTAATTAGTCTGTTTAGAATATCTGAATGAATAACCCAACAATAATTGTCCAATATCCAGCGCACTACCACCTATTTTATCGCCATCAATTTTTGTATTAAAAAAATGTCGATGTGAGTACCCTAAATTAAATGATGTCCGATTATTAACCGAAAACCCCATGCCAAAAGTCATACCCACGGCATCGCCTGCATCGACCTTGCCTATATTTTCGTTGGTACTCATCGTATAAGTATAGTTGAGATTTCCGAAAAAAACTGCGGGAGCGGTTGGATACAGTGCGGTTAAGCTGGGTTGGAAGGTAAAAAAACCTGTTCCGGTTGGTACTTCTATAGGAAATCTGAATGGCGTACCTTCTATTGATGTCTCTTCAAATTTGAGATCAAAGGGACTCTTTCCTGTCGGAACCGTTGTAAGCATATTACCCACCAGTATAGGCCAGCCACCTGAGCCATTTGACAACTGGTAACGGGCAGTGAACTCAAGATCTCCGATGTCGCTTCCGTCCGCATTAAAAACTTGGTCATTAGCAACACCAATATTAAAAGGTCGAGCTCGCTGGATATCAGCACGATAGACATAAGGAACCCTGGCTTCCACTTCAAGACGACTTGTTACGCCATAACGCAAACCAAGGCTGGCAAAAATACTATGTCGCTTTACTTGACGAATGTCAGTAAGGCCGATAGTAATGGCAGGTAAAAATGTGAACGCATCCACAAAAACGCGATTGTTGCCGGCAAAGGAATAGCTTAGCGCCGGCTCAACAACGATATTGCCCTTTCTTGTTAAAACGCCGCCAACCGTTTCAGTAAGTCTGGGCATTTCGGGTGGACGTTCAGGCTCCTTTGGCTTTGGTGGCGCTTGACCGACAGGCCCAGAAGGCGGCTGATCAGGTGTTTTTCCTGTTTCATCTTTGTTGGCGGCCGATGTCGTCGTTTGTGACGGTGAACTTGCTTTTTCTGCGGCACCTGGCGCCTGGTTAGAAAGCGTATCAATATTTTTTCTTAATTGTTCTAATTCTTTGCCTTGCTGATTAAGAATCTGGCGTTGCGCCTCAAACTTTTTTTCTTGCTCAGAAAGAAGTTGTCTATATTGTTCTAATAAATTTTCTGACTTATTTGTTTCCGCATAACTTTCGCTGATAACAAAAAAACAAGCGATAAAAATAATGCGCTTGATTAATCTCATAGAAAGACAATTCATATGGCCAAATTTTTTATACATTTCATTAAAGTCTTTTGTCAATTTAAATTAAGTTGGTAAAACTTTATACAAACAAAACAAACTGTATTATAAACGCTTGTTGTAATCGCCATAATCATAAACTGCGACATATAACTATACCTAAACGTGTCATTATGAATTTAAAATACCAAGCAAATTCATTACTAAAATAGACGTAGCTTGTTGCTTTTTGGGGCGTATATATTTCACGTGGAATGAAAAAAAGGTGTGCAACGGTAGTTTGAGAAGAGATCAGCGCCGTTAAATGACAGCGCCAGGGTGGGGTGATGGCCTAGGAAGCAATAGACAGTAACCATTCTGTTTATCTGCTGCAATTTTTATAACGTTAGGAAAATTGCATACCCAATTCACGCATTGGGCATCTGGCTTTGGTTATTGTAATATTGGCAAAATAGAATCAAGGGTATTAGTATGGTTGTCTAAATCGACGTTCTGCAGACCACTTATTTCTATGTTAAATTCATTGATGGCTTTTATTGCCTGATCATCTAGGTTATTTTGAATCACAGAACTCAATGCTGAGCCAATCGAGTCTGGCGCCATATTTTCACTGCCATTCTGTAACAAAACACCATTATCAGAAAACTGAAAGTAAGATGAAATGGTTTCAACTCCATTTAAGAAAATAATTCTTTCCAGACTGATATCGACAATCACGCCATTTGGAAGCATGAAACCACCTCTTTGTTGCGCTAATTCATCGTCGGTTGCCCTATCCCAGTTAGCATAAATATTATTGTTAGAAGCAGACTCGTTCAACGACTCATCTGCCAAAACTTGATTGGAAAAACTTACATTTACAAAAATAATTGATAAAGATATAACCTTCAATATTTTCTGGTAGATGCTTAACTTGTTTTTTCTCATTTTAAACATCCCACTAAATTTAGAAATCTAAAGGACCACCAAGCTCTTGTGCTTGGCCTCGCATTAAAACATGGTATTCACCTAAACTGCTCCGATCAATCGCATTAGCCACCGGGGCCATGCGCATCTGCCACTCCTCCAGACTTTGAAAGTTTTTTGCCTGGATTCCATTTTCAGCATGGACCATAAACAGAATGCGATCTCCCCACATTTCTTCAAATTTGTCTCTGGGTATGATATCAACGCCAATAGCTGGGTCACCAACAAGCACTTCCTGCTTCGTCAATCCTTTAATAATAATAAAATGCAAGTAACCGTCTGCATCAATTATGGTTATTGCTGGACCATTTGCTTCGTGTAACTGATCCAGTTTCATTTTAAAACCATCAGATCGATAACCGCGCCGTTCCAAATAGTTTTTCATGTCCAGCAATGAAAATCCCAATTCTTTAATCTTCTCCTGATCTCCATGTTGAAACATATCAAGAAATACACTCTGCTCATTTACTTCATCGTCATAATGAAAAGCAAGTAAACTTGCTAAAGCGGCTGAACCGCAACTAAAGTCAAATTGCTGCTTATAAACTGTACTAAATTTCATTTCGGCAAAGCTTTTTACCGAAACATGATAGTTACCCCCGCCTGCAAGATCATTCAGGTCAACAGAATTGGCTTTGCCGCACATTAATGCAAATATTGTGAGCAAAGCGCATTTAGTGTAGAAATATTTCATATCAGCAGTAAACTAAAAATATTAGGCAGTATCATCTGCAATTTAAAAAGTCATCAGGGAAGAATGGTTACATTCACAATCGTTGAATCCTGGATGACAACGTTGTTGCCGGTATTCTGAATCACAGAGAACATCCCGCTAGCACCTGCGAACGAGCTAGTGTCAATAACATTAGCACCTGTTACATTATTATTTGCAGTGTTGTCTCTTAATGTTGCACTGACATTCATGTTATTAAGCGCAGTTATATCTACACCTTCGCGGCCTCTTGCATTTTCAAGTTCATCTATCGACACAGTTTTTGCTGAAGAAAAAGGTAACAAATCATTCTCCTTCGGCTGAGTAGAAAACGCCATCGCTGTGTGAACAGGTAAAGCCAGGGAAAAGAGAAGAAGCACACCACTCTTTAAAATCGATTTCATCCTATCCCCCTCATTCCATTAATACTGTATGTAGTTACCAGTAGTTGCCGGTGAGTGAGTTTCTTCCTCACCGGCAAGTTTGCCATCATTCAACTAAAATAATATATGTTGGCATTTAGTTAACAGGATTAAGGGTTAACATTTACGTTGCCTTGGAAAGACACTTGTTGCTGTGTCAAAGCATCGGCAGCATGATTCTGAACAGTCTGATTGATGCCGGCAGCACCATTGAAAGAACCGCTAATGGTGTTGTCGGCCTGGTAAGTAGCATCACCAGCGCCTGAAGCGACTGTTACACCTGCGCCAGCACCTTCACCTGTTACAGTGCCACTCAAGGCTGAATTGTTAACCGAGTAGGTGGTGGTAGCGTTGCCAGTTTGAGCTGCCGCAGATCCAGCGCCGTTAGCTTCTGTATAGCTGTTGTCGCTGTTATCAGTGTTATCAACAGTCGCGCTACTTTCATTGTTGGCTGCTGCAGAACCTGCTGCGCTAGCACTTGCACTACTATTGTCGCTATTGTCGCTGTTGTCGACAGTGGCGGTGCTTTCATTGTTAGCTGCTGCTGCACCTGTACTACTAGCGCTTGCACTACTATTGTCACTGTTGTCGCTGTTGTCGACAGTGGCGGTGCTTTCATTGTTGGCTGCTGCAGAACCGGTCCCAGCAGCATCTGCACTGCTATTATCTGAACGATCTGATGTAGCGGTACTAGCATTATTGGCGGCAGCATCAACTGCACTAGCTGAGCTACTGTCAACATTGTAACTGTCGGTGTTATTAGTGCTGTTGTCGCTATTGTTGCTGTTGTTGCTATTGTCGCTGTTGTTGCTGTTGTCACTGTTGTTATCAGTATTCATCACAACACTGTTGTCACTATTGTTGCTGTTGTCACTATTGTTGCTGTTGTCGCTATTGTTGCTGTTGTCGCTGTTGTTATCAGTGTTAGTTGCTACACTGTTGTTGCTGTTGTTGCTGTTGTCGCTATTGTTGCTGTTGTCGCTGTTGTTGCTGTTGTCACTGTTGTTATCAGTATGCGTCGCTACACTGTTGTTGCTATTGTTGCTGTTGTCACTGTTGTTACTGTTATCACTGTTGTTATCAGTGTTTGTCACAACAGCGTTGTTGCTATTGTTGCTGTTGTCGCTGTTGTTGCTGTTGTCACTGTTGTTATCAGTATTTGTCGCAACAGCGTTGTTGCTATTGTTGCTGTTGTCGCTGTTGTTGCTGTTGTCACTGGTGTTGCTGTTGTCGCTGTTGTTGCTGTTGTCACTGTTGTTATCAGTATTTGTCGCAACAGCGTTGTTGCTATTGTTGCTGTTGTCGCTGTTGTTGCTGTTGTCACTGTTATCAGTGTTATCACTGTTATCAGTGTTATCACTATTGTCAGTGTTGTCCGTTGCATCCGAGTATTCGTTGGCGGCTATGCCAGAAGAATTTTGATCGCTAATAGCGGACGCAGTTTGATCTTCGGCAGTTTCAGCCGTATTAGTCGGGTTTGCCCAGGCATTACCCGCAGAACCAAAAGCAAGGATAATACTTGCAACGATGATTTTTTTGTTGAATTGATTCATTTTCTTTCTCCTTGAGAATTTCAAATTTTATTAACCGAATGAAATAATTGAGATGGTTCCAATTTATTAAACCAGTTAGCTATTCGCTTTTATTCAGTCATGATTGCCAGAGGTAAACAAACCATCCTCCAGCAATCATGCTCTCCAACTAAAATTTCTTCTAATCTTAGTTATCGTGAAAATTTATTAGTCAATAGTAGGAGTTGCAGCATTAACATTCACGTTGCCTTGAAAAGAGACTTGTTGTTGTGTTAAAGCATTGGCGCCATGGTTTTGAACGGTTTGGTTAATACCTGCCGCTCCATTAAATGAATCAGAAATATTATTTGAAGCAGTCAAGGATGCACTACCTTCACCTTCACCAGTAGTCACAATTGCGCCGACACCAGCACCTGTTACCGTGCCACTCAAGTCAGAATTGTTAACCGAGTAATTAACGGTTGCATCACCATTTTTTGCCGCTGCGGATCCATCACCATTTGCAGCAGTCGTGCTGTTGTCACTGTTATTGGTGTTATCAACCATCGCAGTGCTGCCATTGTTTGCAGCTGCTGAATTTTCAGCACTTGCTTCTGCTGAGCTATTGTCACTGTTATCGCTGTTGTCAACCGTTGAGGTACTGCCATTATTTGCAGCGGCAGAACCTTCAGCACTTGCATCCGCAAAACTGTTGTCACTGTTATCGCTGTTATCAACCGTTGAGGTGCTGCCATTATTCGCAGCTGCAGAACCTTCTCCAGCAGCACTTGCAGCGCTGTTATCTGAACGATCTGATGTAGCGGTACTGCCGTTATTAGCAGCTGCATCAGTTGCATTGGCCGCACTGTTGTCAGTGTTGTTGCTGTTGGCGTTGTTGATGCTGTTGTTGCTGTTGTCGCTATTGTCACTGTTGTTGCTGTTGTCGCTGTTGTTGCTGTTGTCATCAGCCTGAGTCATCTGACTATTGTCACTGTTGTCACTGTTGTTGCTGTTGTCGCTGTTGTTGCTATTGTCGCTGTTGTTACTATGATCATCAGTCTGAGTCAACTGACTGTTGTCGCTATTATCACTGTTGTTGCTGTTGTCGCTGTTGTTACTATTGTCGCTGTTGTTGCTGTTATCATCAGCCTGAGTCATCTGACTATTGTCGCTGTTGTCGCTGTTGTTACTGTTGTCGCTGTTGTTGCTGTTGTCATCAGCCTGAGTCATCTGACTATTGTCGCTGTTGTCGCTGTTGTTGCTGTTGTCGCTGTTGTTGCTGTTGTCATCAGCCTGAGTCATCTGACTATTGTCGCTATTGTCGCTGTTATTGCTGTTGTCGCTGTTGTTGCTGTTATCGCTGTTGTTGCTGTTATCGCTGTTGTTACTGTTGTCATCAGCCTGAGTCATCTGACTATTGTCGCTATTGTCACCGTTGTTGCTGTTATCACTGTTGTTACTGTTATCGCTGTTGTTACTGTTATCGCTGTTGTTGCTGTTATCATCAGCCTGAGTCATCTGACTATTGTCGCTATTGTCACCGTTGTTACTGTTATCGCTGTTGTTGCTGTTATCGCTGTTATTGCTGTTATCGCTGTTGTTGCTGTTGTCAGTATTGTCTTCTGCTGTTGAGAATTCGTTGGCTCCTATGCCAACACCACTTTGGTTGCTGTCAGCAGTTGCAGTTTGATTAACAGCATCAGTAGCTGTATTGGTCGGATTCGCCCAAACACTACCTGATGCACCAAAAGCCAGAATAATACTGGTAACTATAATTTTTTTATTAAATTCGTTCATTTTTATCTCCATAAATAATAAGCAATTCTTTCTAACTTTCAAATTAGAAGCCAACCTAATAAAACTTACTTAGCTAGGTTTGACATATTATTGCCAGGTTATTAAAAAGAAGAAATAAGGAAACTCTTTAATTTAAGAAAAAATCGGTTCAACCGGCGAATACGCACATACGGGTTCAGCTGACCAGGGCATATTTGGTTTCATGCTTCATGCAACATTCTGAAAAACTACCTGAACATATTGACATTCAAAGCGGTTGCTTTTTGATCCACTTGCCTAATGCCTGTTGAGCTAAGGCTTTGTTTGATTGAGGCCAGATATTGACGCTCATCACGCGTATTGCCTAGCCCAAATGGATGCACTCCTTTCCCCTAACTAAGACAATTTCGCAACAGGACATGTAAGTATGAGATACACTGCATACGCAGCGAGCTGATCGAGCAACGCACAGCTAAGCACAACCAGATTCGAGGACTGCTTGCGGAATATGGAATTGTCGCTGCTTAACAGACAGAGGAAAAGGCCACGAAGTAGCGATACCAGAGATACCGGAGGATCTGGTGCAACTGGATAGTCGAACAAAAGAAATGGATGAAGGAATCCAGCATCCAGGGACAGAAAATGAGACCGCAAAGCGATTACAATAAATTTCCGATATTGGCCCCCGATTACGGCGACAGCTTTGGTCTGTGCAGTAGGAAATGGCGCTCAGCTTCAACTTTGCAGAGACATGGATACATCTCTGGAGCTGGTTCCTCGGCAGCACCATAGTGGCTGGTAAGAGCCAACCACTCGATATCAGCAAGCGCAGAAATGCTTACTTGAGAACGCCTTATAGTGAACGAGCCGTGCTATAAACGGCTAAGCATAAAGATGATCCACGCGGTCGTTGGCTAAAAACATTGCATTGAATAAACGACGTAATAATAATATTACAGTCATCGCCCTGGCCAACAAGAACACCAGGATTTCTTGGGCGCTGTTGACTGAGATGCAGGACGATCAACCAATTTAAAACAGTAAGATTGAGAAGCAATAACAGTAATGACAGAACAGGTCGAACCCGCGTCTTGTAAACTTGGAATATTCAAAGTATTTGTGAGCATGACAGCCCGATTTTAAGCGCATCCAAAACGGAATCAGCGCAATTGTCTTTTTCCTATTGCCAACAAAAATTACTGTGCCACGTTGAAGATCCATCACAATATAACTAAATAGCCCAGCTTCTTACCTTGGCTTGACTGTTGATAATTTCAGCAGCCGATAACGCTTACGCAGGTTGTGCTTTTATATTTCCTTAACCAAATCCCAGCGCACCTCAAGATAACGCACTACCGTTTGGCATTGATGCATGTCACTCTTTACATCGAAAAGTCAAGATAAACCGTTTTCCAGTCAATCGATCCCATTCGAAAACGTCGCACTTATTTCTCCTGATTACGAGGACATCTATGTCGCCAGCAGTCATCTCATATGACAATAATTATGGCATCCGCTATAAAATTACGTACTGCAGAAAAATACTCGATCATGCCAAAGATGTAATACAGCAAGCTCATATACATGGTGAAAAAGCCATGTCATTAAAACCAATGGCAATTTCCGAGTCTTTTACCTATCTTACAACATGCGTTTTTATTTAACGTGGGCGCATTTGCCGGGTAAACCTTAAATAACCCCCATCTGTTTACTTCTGCCGGGGAACCTTCCGGTTATATTGGCACTCTCATTAGCAGAGTGCTAAAACGCTCGACTTTCAACGAGCAGGCATAATATTGAGATAAGGAGAGCACATTATGACTTTTGCTTTAACATTGCCATCAATGGGCGCAAGCATTGAAAACTACACACAATCTGCCAATGTATTTCCTATACTTTCGCAGGATGAAGAGGTCAGATTAGCGCGGCGCTTAAGAGATGAAGATGACATT
>JAJFJG010000137.1 GCA_021774265.1 Nitrosomonas sp. | reverse complement strand
AGAATCGTCAATTGTAACAAACTGTATGCACCAACAGTTTGCCGGACTATATAAATCATAACGAGATAAATATCTTCATGATCAAGAGAAAATCACGTTTTGCTGCACTTCATGATACAGTAATTTATATGAAACAACGCCCTATCCGGTATATTAATCAGTCTATATAAATAAACAGATCCTGAATTTTTTTGCGGCAACAAAAAAACAGCAACTTGCGGGATAAAAGTCCGACGCAGCCCAGCCGCTCATTCTCAAAATGAGGGTGCCGTCCATAAATACGGCTTATACCGGCTTCCGCTTCCGACAAGGGCTTCCGCTTCCGATAAGGCGGAACGGTACTCTTGACGGACGTCTTCTCCCCTGACGAAATAAAACGCCTACCCTAAGCATATTGCGGCACGAGCCATTTTTACAGGATAACGCGTGCGCATTACCCTGATTGGGAAAAATGTAATAAACGCGTTCTATGGCGAAATCCACTTGATATTTGTTACCATCCCAATCTTAAAACAAACCAGTCGTTAAAAGGAGTTAATAGTGGCCATCTCTGAACAGCAAATACAATCAGTCCTTTCAGCCGTGATTGATCCAGTCACCGGCAAGGATTACTTCACCGCCAATAACGTAAACAATATCCAGATCGAAGACAACCATGTTTCTCTTGAAATTGTGCTGGGCTATCCAGCGAAAAGCGTTACGGCAGAAATTCACAAACGAATTGAAGATGCACTAAACACCATCCCTGGCATTGGAACAATCAATGTATCTGTAACCAGCAAAATCATCTCGCATGGTGTACAGGGAAATGTTAAGCTGATTCAAGGTGTCAAGAACGTGATAGCAATCGCATCCGGAAAAGGCGGGGTCGGCAAATCGGCCACTGCTGTCAATCTGGCCCTGGCGTTATCCGCTGAAGGCGCCTCTGTCGGCATTCTGGATGCCGATATTTATGGACCATCACAGCCTCAAATGCTCGGCATCACGGTTCATCCCGAATCCAAAGACGGAAAAACCATGGAACCGGTTATTGCCCATGGTATCCAGGCCATGTCTATCGGACTATTAATTGACGTCGAAACACCCATGGTCTGGCGCGGCCCTATGGTCACGCAGGCACTGCAACAATTATTAAATGATACCAACTGGAATGACGTCGATTATCTCTTCGTTGATCTGCCGCCCGGCACCGGTGATATCCAGCTGACCCTGGCGCAAAAAATACCGGTTACAGGTGCTGTCATTGTCACCACTCCACAGGACATCGCCCTGTTGGACGCACGCAAGGGATTAAAGATGTTTGAAAAAGTTGGCATCCCGATATTCGGGATCGTGGAAAACATGAGCACACATGTCTGTTCGCAATGTGGCCACACAGAAAACATCTTCGGCACTGGCGGAGGCGAAAAAATGTGCAAGGATTACGGCGTGGATTTTCTTGGCGCCTTGCCGCTCGACATCAAAATCCGTGAACAAACCGATATCGGTGTTCCCAGTGTCGTAGCTGAGCCAAATGGCAGAATTGCTGAAAACTATCGCGAGATCGCACAGCGTCTGGCGATAAAAGTCGCCGAGTCAACCGAAGATCATTCGGAATTATTTACCAAGATTATCATGGAAGATAACTGATAAAAGGACTAAATAATGACCATCAAACCCGACAAATGGATACGCCATATGGCTGAACAACACGGCATGATTGAACCGTTCGAAGCAGACCAGATTCGCTATAAAGATGATCAACGGATTGTTTCATACGGCACCTCAAGTTATGGTTATGATATCCGTTGCTCGGATGAATTCAAGTTATTTACCAACATCAATACCAGTATCGTCGACCCGAAAAACTTTGACTCAAACTCTTTTGTTGATATTAAAAACGATATCTGTATCATTCCGCCCAATTCATTCGCCCTCGCACGCACTGTCGAATATTTCCGCATTCCGCGCAACATCCTAACCATCTGCCTTGGCAAATCAACATACGCGCGCTGCGGCATCATCGTGAATGTCACGCCGTTCGAACCGGAATGGGAAGGTTACGTCACCCTTGAATTCTCAAATACAACCCCACTCCCTGCCAAAATATACGCAAATGAAGGTGTTGCACAGGTGATATTTTTTGAATCAGATGAAGCCTGTGAAATCTCATACAAAGATAGAGGAGGGAAATATCAGAAGCAAAATGGCGTGACGCTACCAAAGATTTGAAGCGGATACTAAGTTGCAGAGCAGTCTTGAACGATTCAACCAATAAGAATAGACGCGCGACCTCGATCCATGGGCGTCGAAAAGTATTTTTTGTGCGTAACAATTATTACGATTAGTGTTCACGTCCGGAAAAGTGTAAAATTAACCGCTTTTGTAATTGTGCCAAGATTAACAAAGATATCTCAATAATTCAGTGGCTTTTTATATTCAAAAATACGGTGGCACATCGGTCGGCAGCACCGAGCGGATTAAAAATGTTGCGCGCAGAGTGGCTAAATTTCACATGCAAGGACATCAGGTGGTGGTGGTTGTATCCGCCATGAGCGGAGAAACAAACCGTCTGATTGCATTAGCCAAGGAGGTGCAGGAGAATCCTGATCCACGCGAGATGGATGTCATTGTATCCACCGGCGAACAAGTTTCCACCGCGTTATTATCGATGGCGTTAATGGAATTAAATGTCAAGGCAAAAAGTTACACTGGCGCGCAGGTGCAAATTCTGACAGACAGCGCGCATAATAAAGCGCGTATTTTAAGAATTGATGAAGATAATATTCGCGCAGACCTTAATGCCGGCTTTGTCGTGGTAGTCGCCGGGTTCCAGGGAATTGATGAAATGGGCAACATTACCACACTGGGGCGTGGTGGTTCTGATACCACAGGTGTTGCGCTTGCCGCAGCACTGAAAGCGGATGAATGCCAGATCTATACGGACGTCGACGGAATTTATACCACAGATCCACGCATTGTACCGGAAGCAAGACGCCTGAAAACGGTCACCTTTGAGGAAATGCTGGAAATGGCAAGTCTTGGTTCCAAAGTATTACAACTACGTTCAGTGGAGTTTGCCGGAAAATACCGGGTAAAGCTACGGGTCCTTTCCAGTTTTAAAGAAAATGGCGAAGGCACGTTGATTACTTATGAGGATAGTGAAGAAATGGAGCAGGCTGTTATATCTGGCATCGCTTTTAATCGCGACGAGGCAAAAATAACCGTACTGGGTGTACCGGATCATCCCGGTATTGCCTATCAAATTTTAGGCCCGGTAGCTGATGCCAACATAGATGTAGATATGATCATTCAAAATGTTGGTCACGATGGTTTAACAGATTTTTCATTTACCGTGCATCGCCGTGAATATGAAAACACCATGAAAATCCTTCGTGACAAAATTCAGCCGCATATTGGCGCACGGGATGTAACGGGCGGTGATAGAATTGCCAAGGTCTCCGTGGTCGGCGTCGGTATGCGCTCACATGCAGGCATTGCCAGCAAGATGTTCCGTGTTTTAGCAGAAGAAGGAATCAATATCCAGATGATTGGCACATCAGAAATAAAAGTTTCAGTCGTGGTCGATGAAAAATATATGGAACTTGCCGTGCGCGTGTTACATAAAGCTTTTGATTTAGACCAAGAGGTCTAAAATTGGTTAAAAAACCCTATAACAAAATTTGACCAAATGGCTGTAAACCGCTATCCTGCTGCATCCAACAATTGGAGAGATGGCCGAGTGGTCGAAGGCGCTCCCCTGCTAAGGGAGTATGGGGTTTATAGCCTCATCGAGGGTTCGAATCCCTCTCTCTCCGCCAAAGCATTGTCCAGCACAATCCAAAGATGTTTAATAACTAAATAAAAACAACGTTGTTAGCAAATAGTTTGTCCAAATCCGTCCATTAAAATATACTATCATCCAACATTTGGGGAAAGACGGATGGTAAGACGGGATGGCAAGAGAAGTCAGAAAGCTAAAAGCGTTACAAATTAACTCACTCCCAACAGGCACGCATTCGGACGGAGGAAATCTACTCTTGCGCGTTAGGGAGTCAGGTTCGAGAAGCTGGGTTTTCAGATATAAGCAAAATGGCCGGGCAATCGAACTTGGGCTAGGACCAACAAATGAAAGAACACTAGCTGAAGCACGTGATACAGTCAATGATATGCGACGTGCAATCGCTCGCGGACAATCTCCTAAAGAAGTGTTGCGGATAGAAAAACCTACCAAGACTTTCGCTGAATATTCGCGTGAATGTATTGAGCAGAAAAAGGCTGGATGGCGAAATATTAAGCATGCAAATCAATGGATAAATACGCTTGAGCAATACGCTTTCCCATTCATCGGCGAGAAATCCATAGTAGAAATTGGCGTAAATGACATCAAAGCAGTACTCAATCCAATCTGGAAAGGTAAGACGGAAACCGCCTCAAGGGTAAGACAAAGAATAGAAGTTGTGCTTGATTATGCTTTTCTCCATGAAGGTATCCCTATGTGTCAGGATACCTTTCGCCTCATTTGAACTTTAAAAACTTGAAGGGCGAAGCGAGAGGACATGAAGCAAAAGAGCTATTCGA
>JAJFJG010000136.1 GCA_021774265.1 Nitrosomonas sp. | reverse complement strand
GGCAGTGGCGTTATTTGTCGCCCATTGATTTCAACCGTTTCTCCGACCGATAAAACACCGAATTGCATATAAGGGGAACAACCATTCGGAATTTTTGTAAAATCCGGCCATATCGACCAATTAAACAAATGCTGCGTCAAGACATCAATTGTTGGTTGTAATGCGTGTACTGTTATCGGCCTGCCACGCATACAACCCACCGTATCAACCAGAAAAGGAATCGTTGCCACCTGGTCTAAATGAGCATGCGTAACAAAGATATGATCAATACCAACCAGCTCATCCAGGCTCAAACTACCCACGCCAGTACCAGCATCAATCAATATATCGTTATCTAACAACATAGCCGTCGTCAGAGAACCACTTCCTATACCACCACTACAACCTAATATGCGTAGCTTCAATGTTGACCTCGGTGACGTTTATTTAATTAACAAAACAGGTATTGTTGAAAGCTGTACAACCTTATTGGTAACGGAACCCAGTATTAAGCTTTTAATTGCGCTCACCCCACGCGGACCAATAACGATTCGATCGAATAATTTTTCTTTTGCAAACGCAACAATCACGTCTGCTGGCTCGCCTACAATAATATGAAACTGATGAGAAATTTCTGCTTGGTCCATTAGCTGCCGCGCCACTTTCAGCCTTTCCATTCCTTCATCTTTATGATATTCCGCAATATTCTTGCCATCAATAAATAAAGAAACGTTACCATGCAAAGGTAATTGAACATTCAATAAATGAATCTCCGGCATTTCTTTATAACAACCCAGCAATTGAATAAAATCTTTAATCGCCTGATTTGACGCATCAGAACCATCTACTGGCAACAGCATCTTTAACATATGATATTCACTCTTTTACTTAAAATTAATTTTTGCAAGCTTGATTCAATGTAAGTCATTTATTAGCGTTATCAGCCAAATCTATCATTGACGCCGGTTTTATTCTTGCTCTCGCTGCCATCCATTTTCCTACTGCCACCACAAACATTGCCATGCAAACCGGCATAACCCAACGCAAATAGCTGGCATTATCATTAACCCACTCCCGAGTAATAACGTCAGTGACGGCCATATCACCCGCAATCCAGCCAAGTAATCCCGCGCCAACAACAATCGTCAAGGGAAAACGTTCCATCAATCTCAACACCAATTTACTGCCCCAAACAATAATAGGTACACTCACAACCAAACCAAAAATAACCAATCCCATACTGTCTTTTGCCGCACCAGCAATAGCAATCACGTTATCCAGACTCATCACCGCATCGGCGATAATAATCGTTTTAATCGCAGCCACCAAGGAGGTGCTGGCAATTATCTCATGCCCATGACCTTCTGGTTCAGGCTGCAATAGTTTGACGCCTATCCACAACAACAGCACGGCACCCACAATCTTCAGGTATGGCATAGCCAACAAACTCAGCGCGAAGAAAATCAGTACTACACGTATTGCAATTGCGCCAAAAACACCCCAAAAAATAACACGATTACGCTGCTCCTCTGGCAATCTTCGACAAGCCAACGCAATCACTACGGCATTGTCACCACCCAACACAATATCAATCGCTATAATTTGTAAAACTGCAATCCAAAACCCGGGACTATCGATACCCATAAATGACTTCCTAGTCTTATATTTTTTCTTCTAATGATTAATGCCTATAAACTCTAAAACCTCATCCTTCTGGCGCATCGCATCAGCATAACCCAAATCAATTAAAGCCTGACAAAAGGACGCTTCAAACAATACATAGCTCAGCAATGTGGATCCATTTGGCCCCATCGCACCAACCGCACGATATAAAAAACGCATCACTCGTGGCAGTGCCATGGCATGTTGTTGCGCAATGTCATTAATCTCTTCACTAGGAGAAATCATCATTGATGCAACAGGCTTCAATAGTGAAGTATTTTCTTTCAGTGTTTCCGGTGGAATCAAGTCGATCGTTTTATTAATACGATGCAAACGTTCTAGATCAACATCTAGACTATCAACAAAAATGCTATTCATCACATGACCAGCAATCTGCGCCAATGGCGGGTAACAGGTCACCTGTACTCGCTTAGGCAAAGCATCTATTGTTTTATGCAAACCAATTATTAAAACCCGTTCCGCACCCAGATGAAGTGCCGGACTTATCGGTGCCATTTGTCGCATAGAACCATCACCAAAATATTCACGATTAAGCCTTGTTGCCGGAAATATAAATGGAATCGACGCCGATGCTACCAAATGCTTAACCCCAATATGTGCTGGGACACCCACTCTTTGCGCTCGCTTCCATGGCAGAATATCTTTCGCACCCTGATAAAAAGTAACAGATTGCCCTGACGTATAACCCCAAGCGGTAATGCCCAGGGCATGCAATGCGCCAGAGCCAATACTGCGCTGAATACCTCGAAAAGGTAGGCGACGTTTAAGCAAAACCCTCAACGGCGAATTATCTAACAAGGAAGCAGCTTGTCTTCCTTCTGAATCACTAGACCACAATGAAAATAGACAACGCGCACTATTGCCCAGCACTCCCACAAGATCAGAACGATAAATTTGATTGACGTGAAAATTTGACCACACCGCCTCCAACTCGCGCACACCTTCGCTATAGTGAGCAGCCGATACCGCCAAACTAGCCGCATTGATCGCACCTGCTGACGTACCGCAAATCACAGGAAACGGATTACATGCAGGGTCAGGCAATATTTCAGCAATGGCACGTAACACACCCACTTGATAAGCCGCACGCGCACCTCCGCCGGTTAGCACCAGACCAACCTTGGGCCGAGATGAAACCATCTTATTGGCTTTACTCACCTATTGTTAACTCATTTTCAACCTTTTCTAATGCTTCACGCAAAGTTTCTTCTGGCATGCTATTCAATGTATTTGATAACATTCTGGCAGCTTCGCACGCCTCATCCGGCAAAACACTATAATCCAAATTAGCCACAAAAAATGCCGCTGCACCCGTTGTTTTAAGCAGGCTCTGGCGTTCATTCATCAACATTTCTATTTCTGCACGCAACATAGCAATTTCTTGCGCTTTTAATTTAGTATGTGGCATTCTTAAACCTTATCATGTAAGTACACTACTATCATTCTATGCAATATACCAAAACTAGAACTTATGTATATTTTAAATTCATTGCTGTTTGCTACCTTTTTCAAAAATCTCCAACAAACGGGTAAACTATAGAATTAATCCCCAGCTTATCAGCATGAACAATAATCTTCACACACCGTTATTTCCTGAAATTAAACCTTACAATAGCGGCTTATTGCCGCTTGACAACATACACACCATGTACTGGGAACAATTAGGCAACCCAGACGGTTTACCGGTATTATTTCTTCATGGCGGCCCTGGTGCAGGGTCATCACCCACCCATCGCCGTTTATTTGACCCCAAACGCTACCACATTATTATTTTTGATCAACGTGGCGCAGGGCGTTCCACTCCATTAGGAGAAATACGTAACAACACGACACCCCACCTCATTAATGATATTGAGACCTTACGACAGCACCTTAAAATCAAGAAGTGGGTCGTTTTTGGTGGGTCGTGGGGAAGCACACTCGCGCTAGCCTACGGTGAAGCTCATCCAGAAAATTGCCTAAGCTTTATCCTACGTGGCATTTTTCTCTGCCGGAAAAAGGAAATTGACTGGTTTCTTTATGGATTAAGAACCTTCTTTCCTGAGGCTTGGGCAGATTTCGTCACACCGCTTTCAACATCGGAACGTAGTGATATTCTTACCAATTATTATCAACGCTTAATGAACCCTGATCCTGAAATACATATGCCAGCAGCACGAGCTTGGAGCACTTATGAAGGCTCATGCTCTACTTTATTACCCAGCCCAGAGACTGTTAATTATTTTTCTGGCGATGTCGTCGCACTGGGACTCGCACGTATGGAAGCACACTATTTCAGTCACAACATTTTTTTACCAGAAAACTCGTTACTAGATAATATCCACAAGCTTCATGACATCCCTGCCACCATCGTACAAGGCCGGTATGATGCCGTCTGTCCGATTGTTAGTGCAGATGATTTGCATCATGCATGGCCGCAGGCTGAGTATATTATTATTGATGACGCGGGACATTCTGTCTGGGAACCAGGCATTCAAACCGCCATCATCAGGGCCACAGAAAAATATAAAGACTTGATTGCGCCAAAATAAGAATCCTGTTATTTTCAAAATGGGTCTAGGTCAATCAAAATAATTTTAGGGGGCAAAACACAATGAGAAAAATATCGCTAGTATTTGCTTTTTTACTGTTGCCTATGACATCCTTTGCTGCGGGCCCGTTTGATGGCATTTATTCCTTCAATTTTAATGGCGCCCTAGGTGGCTATGCTTCTATATATGAAGACGACACAAATAACATGATTGCCGTCTTATTGGAACCTAACCCCAATGATACAACCTGGGAAGCAATTAGTGGTGTACGTAATGGCAACGATGTGACGCTAAGATCAATAGCAGGGACCGTCATTCTTGACGTCAGCGTTTCATTTATTGATAGTAATACGGGCACCGCCACCATTAACTCTTGTGCTGGAGATTGCGACTTCCCAAATGGTACTGTGCTTGATATAAATAGGATTTTTTAAAAAATCATAAGAAACCTGTTTCATTGATCAAGTTTACTCATTGTTAACCACAAGTTTTGAAATATCCAGAAACTTAAATAATTGCTGCTTTTTCAATACTTCGTTAAATGGCAATACACCAAGCAACGGACAACCAAGCCGCTGCTTCAGTGTGTGGATATTTTCTTCCAGCGCAGCCATGTTTGGATCGATACAGTTTGCTACCCACCCCGAAAGATACAAACCAGCAACTTGTATCGCTTTCTCCGTCAGTAACGCATGATTCAAGCAACCTAAACGCATCCCCACCACCAGTATGACGGGAAGACCCAGTACTTTTGCCAGATCGGCGCCATCTTGCCTATCATTAAGTGGCACGAGGAATCCACCAACACCTTCAACAATGACTACCTCAGCATGGTTACTTAATTCGACATAGGCTTGACGAATAACCGTTAAATCAATTTCAATATTTGCTTGTGCTGCGGCAATATGAGGAGCCAGTGGCGGTACTAATGCATAAGGGTTTATTTGTTCACGAGCAACCACAACATTACTGGATGCCACTAATAATTCCACATCCATCCATTTGCCATTCTCACAACCCGCTGCCACGGGTTTCATGCCAGCAGTTTTCTTTCCACTTGCTACAAACGACTGTAGTAATGCGCAACAAACTAGCGTCTTACCGACGCCTGTATCAGTCCCTGCAATGAAGAACCCTTTTGTCATCGTAGAACGACCCTATAGCCCCAAACCAATTTGACGTCTAGTTTCAGGCGTCAAAACAGACTCCTTTCGCTTTGGCTTCCAGGCATGACCATAAACCACTTCATAGGTTGCCGGCAACTTGCCATTTTGTCTTAGCACTTCATATTGATTGATGGCATTCTGCCAGGTCTTTTTTCCCATTAATCCTGAGCGCCTACCTTGAGTGGCATTATGCGCACCAATGGCTTTAAGATCTCGCATAATATTTATAACCTCATCATAGGTCAGCGTCAGGTATTCCATATCCATGACCGGCGTGGAAAAACCATTATGCAGTAGCAAATCACCCACGTCGTGCATATCAATAAAATGATTAACATGACTATAGCCATCGGCGCTACTAAAAGCTTGACGCAGCTCTTTTAAGGTATCCGGCCCAAAGGTGCTGAACATAAACAGCCCATCGCCACGCAATACACGATAGATTTCAGCAAACGTATGTTCTAAATTATTGCACCATTGAAGTGCCAAGTTTGACCACACCAGGTCAACACATTTCTCACCCAAGGGCAACTGTTCGATATCACCACAAACATATTGAATTTGCTTACCTGAGGTTGGCAACCACTGCTTCCATTTTGCAACAGCAGGTCTAGCCTGAAGATGCATTTTCAAAGCAATGTCAATCGCAACCAACTTTGAAGATGGATAGCTGTGTTTTAATCTATGATGGCCATACCCCGTTCCACTGCCCGCATCAAGAATCGACTCAGGTCTAAATTTAATATATTCAAGACGAGACAACATGCGATCACAAATTTCACGTTGAAGCACCGCCGCCTCATCATAGCTGGTTGCAGCTCGGTCAAAAGCATGACGAACTTGGCGCTTATCTAAGGTATGATCGGAATTCATGTAAATGGGTTATAAATTGGTCGGGAAAAGACAAAAATGGCGCATGACCGCAATTTGCAAACATAACTAACTGAGCATCAGATAATTGCTGATTCATCCAACGTGCAACTGCAGCATGGGTAATAACATCGTTCTCACCATGCAGCAATAAAACGGGTTGCTTAATTACACCAAACTTTTCACGTAAATCACTGGTCAGCAAAATACCCAATCCTGCCTGCAATGCTATCTTGTCGGGTTGGCTATATTGAAAGAACGTCTTTCTTAAGCTGGCTAAAACCGCCTTTGAATCATGACTACCATTTAACTGCAACGTTAAAAATCGATTAATGGCACTGGTGTAATTTTGCGCTAAATTCTGTGTAAACATCTGCAATATTGTAGCATCCATCCCCCACAGCCAATTTTCACGTTTAATAAAACAAGGCGTCGTAGCAATTAAAACAAGCTTTGCAACCTGCGTTGGTTTCTGCAAAGCAAGCTCAATAGCCACCTGACCACCCAACGACCAACCGCCAACAATACAATCATCAGGTAATATCTCGGCGACCGTTTCAACCATACTTTGCAATGATAATAACTTATCAGAAGGACTCAGGCCATGTCCGGGAAGATCCACCAAATGCAAGCGGTAGTCTTGTGCTAATTGATCACACACCCCCTTCCAAATACCACTATGCATTGCCCAGCCGTGCAATAAAACCAAATCAGGGCCAGCGCCCATTACTTTAACATGCACACGACTCACTCCCAGTTCATCGCCAAATCTCGCAGCATCGTAGTTAAACGTTTAACATCTTCTTCACTGTGCAATGCTGATAGAGAAATTCTCAATCGTGCCATACCTTCTGGCACCGTCGGTGGGCGTATTGCAGGCACAAGTACCCCTTGTTCATACAGTGCCTTGCTAATTTGCACGGCAACCTCATTTTTACCAACAATCAATGGCTGAATGGGTGTATCTGATGGCAATAATTGCCAACGCAACGATTGCAATTCATTTTTCAATTGGGTGATCAATTTTCTCAGCTGCTCACGCCGCCATTCTTCTTGCTCAATTAACTCCAAGCTCTTTAATAAAGCATGGGACAGCAACGCAGGTGTCGCCGTGGTATATATATAACTTCGCGCATGCTGAATAAACGTTTCAATAACCTCTGGCTGTGCCGCCACAAAAGCACCAAACACACCTGCTGCTTTACCTAGCGTTGCCATGTAAATAATATTTGGTGATTGGATATTACAGTGTTCAAATGCTGATAATGACCCCCTTCCTTGCTTACCCAACACGCCAAAACCATGCGCATCGTCTAGCAGCAGCAACGCATTGTGCTCTTCGCATAACGCTAATAGCTCATCAACGGGTGCAACATCACCATCCATACTAAATACCGCATCTGTCATAACTAATTTGAGTTTAGCCTTGGAAGCGGCTAACCGCTTTTTAAGCACCGACAAATCAGCGTGTGGGTAGCGTATGAGTTTAGCGCGGGAAAGTAATGCAGCCTCATTCAGTGATGCATGATTAAGCTTGTCGGCAAAAATAGCGTCACCACGACCCAATAAGGCAGTAACCACACCAATATTTGCCATATAGCCAGTTGAGAAAAGCAGTGCACGAGGAAAACCAATAAAACGTGCAAGGGCTTCTTCTAGCTTATGATGTGCCATACTATGACCGCTAATTAAATGTGAAGCACCAGCACCAACACCATAGCGTCGCACACCATCCGCCACAGATTCTATTAATGCAGAGTGATTAGCGAGACCAAGATAATCGTTGCTGCAAAAGGCCAGAAAAGTCTGCCCATCAATAGAAACATGTGCTTCTTGTGGGCCATTCAACACCATGCGGCTGCGAAAAAGTCCCTCTTTTTTGCGAACAAGCTGTTGTTCACGTAGTTGTTCGATAAAATCAGCGTACATTTAATTACATCGCATTTAATCCTAGCTTTTCAAATAATGCGCGATCGCGCGTTGTTTCAGGATTATCTGTGGTTAATAATTTGTCACCATAAAATATGGAATTGGCACCCGCCAAAAAACACAATGCCTGCACCGCTTCCGACATCTCTTGCCGGCCGGCAGATAACCTCACCATGGCTTTTGGCATGGTGAGACGTGCGGCGGCAATGGTGCGCACAAACTCGAAAGGATCAATCGACTCCGTGCCATGCAACGGCGTACCTTCTACTTGTACCAAATTATTAATAGGCACAGATTCTGGATAGGGTTCTAAATTAGCCAACTGGGCAATTAGGCCAGCGCGGGTATGGCGTGTTTCACCCATACCAACAATTCCACCGCAACACACATTGATACCCGCACCACGCACTTCTTGTAGTGTATTCAAACGGTCTTGATAGTTACGTGTTGTGATGATTTCATCGTAATACTCAGGAGAAGTATCCAGGTTATGATTGTAATAATCCAGTCCAGCCTTACCTAATTGCTCAGCTTGTCCAGGCTTTAACATGCCCAATGTGGCACAAGTCTCCAGTCCCAGGGATTTGACCGCACTAATCATTTCTGTCATTTTGTCGATATCGCGTTGTTTAGGGCCACGCCAAGCAGCACCCATACAAAACCGTGAGGCTCCTTTATCTTTGGCCGCTTGCGCTGTTTCCACGACTTCATCCAATGACAACATTTCTTGATTCTCAACTTCAGTATGGTAACGTGCTGCTTGTGGGCAGTATCCACAATCTTCTGGACACCCACCTGTTTTAACTGAAATGAGTGTAGACAATTGAACCGCATTGGCATCATGATGCTCTCGATGCGTTAATTGGGCGCGGTGGATCAGATCATTAAATGGCAAATCTAATAATGATCGAATTTGGGAAACTTCCCAACGCAACGAACCAACTGCTTTGTCAACCATACTATTCGGTTGTTCCTCTGATAAATTAGTGCTAAGTTGATTCATACTCGTACTGTTTCCTATATTATTGAAGTCAGATCATGGAGCTGATAATCAAAGATTCAATCATTATTGTCAATTGATACCTTTATGCTCTTACAAAGTAAACCGATCATTTTACAAGCGATCTCACAAAAAAATTGTTTGTTATACGGTATTTCTAGCGAACAAGATCTGTGTTTTTCTTGTCAAGACAATTTACCTCAAATACCAGCCAATCATTGCCCAACCTGCCTACTACCTGTTATCACATCGTTGACATGCGGCACTTGTCTAAAGAAACCACCCGCATTTACGCGAATAATCGCTGCGTTACATTATACGTTCCCTGTTGATGCGCTCATACACAGTTTGAAGTACCAATCGAACCTCGCCATTGCACCTGTTCTGGCTAATCTTTTATTAGAAAAAACAAGTATTGCAACAAAACCTGACTTTATTATTCCCATGCCGCTGCATCCTAAGAGGCTAAGAGAAAGAGGCTTTAATCAAGCATTAGAAATAGCACGACAACTGCCAAACAATAACAAAACTACATTGTTATCGAATGTCTGCAAACGCATCAGAAACACGCCTTCACAAACCGGGTTACCTTGGAAAGACCGTCAAAAGAATATACGTGATGCTTTCTCTTGTAAAATTGATTTTTCATCAAAGCATGTTGCAGTGATTGATGATGTCATGACAACCGGCGCAACACTGAATGAAATCGCAAAAGTTTTGCGTATATGCGGCGCAACAGAAGTCAGTGGATGGGTTATCGCAAGAGCACTGCCTGGGCTGAACACAACCACTATCAACGCCGATTTCTAAAATACAACAACTCGGATTAACCACCTATATTCATGTTTAATATTATTCTATATCAACCTGAGATTCCACCCAACACAGGCAACATTATTCGTTTGTGTGCTAATACCGACATGCAATTGCATCTCATAAAACCACTAGGGTTTGTACTTAAAGATAAGGAGTTGCGGCGTGCGGGTTTAGATTACCATGAATTTGCCAGTATGATCATTCATAACAACTGGTCTGATTGTGTTAATCACTTAAGGGGTTGTCGTATCTTTGCTGTAACAACTAAGGGAAAACAACGTTATGACATGGCGACTTACAAAGAAGAGGATGCTTTCTTGTTTGGCGCAGAAACCTGCGGCCTACCTACGGAGCTATTAGAAAGTTTTCCCAAGGAAAACCGTATCCGCGTCCCTATGAAGGCATCAAGCCGCAGCTTAAATTTATCTAATACAGTTGCTGTTGTCGCCTATGAAGCATGGCGACAAACTGGCTTCAAGAATACAACGATATCACTGTAAATTAAGATCTTCACTCAATATTCGAGGCGTAACAAAAACCATTAACTCACGCTTATTATCTATCCTTGCAGAATTACGGAATAAGTGACCAAAGATTGGAATATCACCCAATAGCGGTATTCTGTTCCTTGCCTCATTTTCTGTCCGCTCGAAGATACCACCAATAACAACCGTCCCCCCATTATCCACCAATACTTTGGTGGTTATTTGTTTAGTATTAATCGGTGGTGGTAAAAACTGATTGATAGTCTCACCAATTTTATCTTGGTTCACACTCAATTCCATATCAATCTTATTATCATAAGTAATTAATGGCTTAACCTTAAGACTCAGTGTTGCATTAACAAAACGAATGCTGGTAGCACCGCTGCTCGTTGCCTGCTGGAAAGGCACGCGATCACCCTGTTCAATCAAGGCTTCCACCCCATGAGCCGTTACGACACGCGGACTAGAAATAACTCGACCTTTATTATCCGTTTCTAGCGCTGACAACTCTAAATCAATTAATGTACTGTTATTAACTTTTATTAAACTCAAACCTAATGTTGCAGGGCCACCCGCTAATGCGCCAGCTCCTGCCGCAGGCAGACTAGAGCTTAAAGCACTACTCGTATCAAAGCTACCTGTTCTTTTAGTGTTACTAACACCAAAACGAGCGCCCAAATCACGACTAAAAGTATCTATCGCTTCTACAATACGCGCCTCAATCATTACTTGCCGCTCAAATACATCAAGCGTATCAATACGTTTCTTAATCTCACTCAGCCTAGCAGGAATATCAGTAACAGTTAACGAATTACTGATTTCATCCGCATTAATCGTTCCACGCTCACTTAGCATGCCTTCAAAAGAAATTGAGCCCACTCGTCGATGATTCAGATGAAACATCTCTGTTCGGACAGGTTCCAGCTCTGAAATCTGTAAGCGTGCTTCTAGCTCAAGTAATTCTTTCGCGGCCATCTCGTCACTAGGCGCGACAAAAATAACATTCCCGGTTTTACGTTTATCAAGTCCTGTCGCCTGAAGAACGATATCAAAAGCTTGATCCCACGGGACATCCTTTAATCTCAGCGTTAAATTACCAGCGACAGTATCACTCGCAATAATATTAAGATCAGTAAAATCAGCGATAACCTGCAAAACGGCTCTAACATCAACATTCTGGAAATTGAGAGACAGCTTCTCGCCGGAATACCCACCGTCTTCAAGATTTCTGGCAAATTCATCAACTTTACTATTTACTAATGTACTAACTTCCAGAACAAACTGGGTATCTGTCTGATGTGACGAATGCTCCCAAACACCTGTCGGCTTAACAACCATCAGCACATTTTCGCCGTGCGCATAAGTTTCAAATGCTCGGATGGGTGTTGCAAAATCCGTCACATCAAACCATCTCTCAAGATTACTAGGTAGCAATGTATTCATAAATTCAACAATAATATCTTCACCTTGCTGACGAACATCAATACCCGTACCCATTTGCAACAAATCAACCACGATACGACCTTCTCCATGAACTCCACGCCTAAAATCTATATCACGCAGGCTATTACTTTCTTTATCTGGGACATCTTCGGAAAAACGGGCAACAGAACCAACAGCCTTTGACTCTGCAATTATTCCTAGTTTTATTAAAAAAGTATTGTCTTTGATACTTGCTTCTTGACTCGTCAATTTAGAAAGATTTAAAACTAAACGTGTTCTATCGCCCACTTCAACAATGTTAATACTACTTAAATTACCCTCATCAATTTCAATAAAGTTTTTTTCTAAAGCGCTAGATATATTATGCAAGTCAAAATAAATTCTAAATGGGTTATTTAAGGATACACCCACGGGGACAGAATCAAACGATTCGTCAACCGTCACTTTGACTAACATTACTCCATCTTGAACGGTAGACACATCAATGGCATTAATACCATTAATAAATTCTAAATCAGATACTTGATCTGCAGAAATTGCAGGGTGAACTGTCAATAAGATAAAGACAAACCCTAACCATAATTTTTTACTCATTGTAATCGGTAGCCTCATTTGTTCTACTCCTGACCTTCAAGTATGAGAGAACTAATACGTTCACTCCAATCATCAACACTATCTTGCACAATTTCTTTCAATGTAATTTCAGATTCAGAGATACCCGCAATCCGCCCAAAATCTTTTCCCAAATAATTACCAATACTGACACGATGCAATATCCCATCCGGCGAATTAATCAGTGCAAATACTTTTTCGTTTTGCTGAAGCGAACCAACCATTTTTAAACTCTCTAATGCAAAGTTTTCCAATGCTTCCCTTCTCCGCCCCAAGTCAGGCTGAAGCTCACTGCTTTCATTCTTTACAAGTTCATTTTGACGCGGAATGAATGGACTTGAAATTTCAAATGCATTATAAGTAAAATGCTTATGTGGCTTTACACCTGGCACAGGGTCCACTTGACCGCGTAGACCGTGCCCTGAGCTTTTTATAAATTCATCCAAATCACTATAATCGACTTCACTACAACCAATTATTAACAAAGAAACCATTAACAATCGCAAATGAGATACTTTCATCACCCACCAACCCCGCTCTGGATATCAATTTCATCTTCATCAAGATAACGAAAAGTTTTTGCTGTGGCATCAAACGTCAATTTCTCATCACCATCTTTTATAAGGCTTATATCATTCAATGTCACAATTCTCGGCAACTGTGAAACATCACTTGCAAAAGCGCTAATATCATGATAATTGCCAGTCACACGAATCGTAATTGGCAGCTCCGCATAAAACTCATTTATGGTTTCACTAGCTGCAGGTTTAAATAATTCAAATTGCAAACCACGTCCGAGTCCAACTTGGTTTATATCGACTAACAAAGCTTCCATTTCTGATCTATCCGGGAGTTGCTTGAGTAGCGCACTTAGTGATTGCTCAATATCTTCTAATTGTTGCTTTAATGCATCCAAATTAACTGCGCTTCTTCTTTTGATTAGATAAGTTTGCTTTAACGTTTCTTCTTCAACTACCGCATTATCTAACGTTGCCCATTGATCCTTCCAATCAAAGAAATAGCCGCCGAATACAATGGCAATAAGTAAAATAACAAGTGCCGCCGCTTTTACTCCACTCGGCCAAGCACTCGGATCTTTTGGATCAAGCTGTTGTAATTGTTCAACTAAATTATGCACAATTAGCCTTCCCTATTCATCAAATCCTTATCTGCATCGACAGCGGGTGACCGGGTGAGTCTTATATTGAGATTAAATTCATTTAGACGTGTGTTATTTACGGTAACGGCTTTGATCTCGATCAAAACTGGAGACTCCAGCCACTGAGACGACTCTAGGTTACGCATCAAGGTAGATACCCAAGCATTCGATTGCGCATAGCCTACTAAATTAATACTACGTCCTTCTTGCTTCACACTTTGTAGGTAAACACCATCCGGCAACAATCTAACAAGTTGGTCAAGCAGATGCACTACTTCTGCACGGCTGCTTTGTAATGTTTCAACCACACCCTTACGATCCAATAACTCCTGAGTTTGCATCTTAATCTCTCTTATCTCTTCAATTTGCTTGTCAAGAACAACGATCTGTTCGTTTAAATATTGGTTTCTAGTATTTTGATAATCAATTTGGTCGGTAATCATGTTATGCCCACCCCAAACGATTAAAAGGCCCACAGTGCACACAATACCCGCCAACATAAAAAATTGCTTTTGCAACGCTTTACGTTTTAACTCACGGTGTGGAAGTAAATTTATACGAATCATGACGGATCAAAACTGCGCATAGCCAAGCCACATGCAATCAAAAGCAAGGGAGCATCCATATTTAGCTGCTTTGAAATAACCCTGCCAGACAAGTCCATTTCTGAAAAAGGGTTAACTGTTAACGTGCTAACTTGTGTACGTTCTGCGATTGTTTCATTAAGCCCAGGTATGACAGCACACCCTCCAGCAACAAAAATATAATTGACATCGGTATACTGCGTCGATGTAAAGAAAAACTGAATAGCTCGCATGACTTCAATCGACAATGTTTCACAAAACGGTTGTAAAACATCGTTCTTATAATTTTCTGGTAATTCTCCACTACGCTTAGCCGCTTCCGCATCTTCAGGTGAGAGATTAAATTGATTATGAATTTCTTGCGTCAATTGATTACCGCCAAACGCTTGGTCTCGCATATAAACCGACTCGCCATTATGAAAAATATTGACGCTCATCTTCGTTGCGCCTATGTCAACTAATGCAATCACCTGATCTTTCCCGCCTTCAGGTAATTGTTTCTCAACTAATCCAAAAGCCGCTTGCGATGCATAAGGTTCGACATCCATCACAACGGCATTTAACCCCGCCGTTAATGCGGCCGCCACACGATCCTCTACTTTTTCTTTCCGAGATGCCGCAATTAGGACTTCTATTTCATCTTGATTGTCGGGTAATAGGCGTACAACTTGATAGTCCAAATCAACTTCATCCAGTGCAAAGGGGATATACTGACTGGCTTCATTCTCAACCTGAAAAGCCAAATCCTCTTCACGCTGACCAGCAGGCACCACGATCTTTTTTGTGATAACAGCTGCTGCTGGCAATGCTAGTGCAACATTGTGCAAACGTGACCCCATGCGTTTCCACGCACGTTGCAAACCTTCACTCACTGCGTCAAAATTCGCAATACCACCTTCTTGCATGGCGTCTAACGGGAGTTTCTCAATCACATAACTCTCAATGCAATATGCACTCTCACCACTGCCACCCATTGATAGCTCAACCATTTTTACAGATGAAGAACTGATGTCTACACCTATCAATGACGGAGACTTTGCGTGAAAAAAGTCTAGATTTATTTCAAAATTTACCTTGAACATTGGTATATTAGAAGCGATACTCGCTATGTACACATATTAAAAAAATAACCAAGAAGATATATCCAAAATTTCTTTAAACTTTATATATCTCTTGCGGCTAGTCATGTTTACGACATAAATTCTGACAGATTGAAAAAAATACGATTCATTGAAAAACGGTATTTATACCCCCTTAAATGATGTGCATTCCTTTTTACCCCATATTTTAAAGTTCAACACCCATGCTAACTCGTTGGTTATACTACCCTATCATTGCTTTTTTCGGCCTTGGTATCATCGGTGTACTGCTAATCGGATTTACCGCTCTTGTCACCTTTCCTTCACTACCATCATTAGATGCGCTGACTAATTACCAGCCGAAAATACCACTCAGGGTATACAGTGCGGAAAATTTGCTCATTGGTGAATTTGGGGAAGAACGTCGTAATGTTGTTACTATTGACAAAGTGCCCACGCATCTAAAACAAGCAATACTTGCTGCAGAAGATGATCGATTCTATAAACATGGGGGTGTTGACTACATTGGTGTTTTACGTGCAGCTTATTCCAACTTTTCCGCAGGTAGTGTTCAACAAGGCGCCAGCACAATCACCATGCAAGTTGCGCGAAACTTTTTCTTAACAAGAGAAAAAACGCTAACAAGAAAATTTAGCGAAGCCTTGCTTTCTTTTAAAATTGAGCATTTTTTAACAAAAGATGAAATTCTTGAGCTCTACATCAACCAAATTTATCTAGGACAACGCAGCTATGGCTTTGCCGCTGCTGCTCAAGCCTATTTTGACAAGCCACTCAATGAGATTAATATCGCTGAAGCAGCTATGTTAGCGGGTTTACCTAAAGCACCATCAAGCTACAACCCTGTAGTTAACCCAGACCGCGCCAAAATTCGCCAGGTCTATGTATTGCGGCGAATGAACAAACTCAATCATATTTCTGATCAAGATTTCAAAGATCTTGAAAAACAAAAAGTACTTGTTAAGCAAAAAGCACGGACATTTGCCATGCATGCTGATTATGTTGCCGAAATGGTGCGTCAGGTTGTATATCAACACTACAACGAAGAAACCTATACCAAAGGGATTAATGTTTACACAACCATAAGAAAACTAGACCAAGACGCTGCATACAAATCACTCAGAAAAAACATAGTTGCGTACGACAAACGTCATGGTTACCGTGGTCCAGAAGCATTTATTGATCTACTAAAGAACGGCGTAAACCAAGAGAAAACATTAGAAGATGCTTTAGCAAATGTACCAAATAGCGATAATATTTACGCGGCTATAGCATTAAATGTCAATAAAGATGTTGTTCAGGCTTATCGCAAAGGCGGTGAAATCGTTCAAGTAACCGGTGAAGGATTAAATCTCGTTAAGCGATTTCTCAACGCCAGCGATAGCAGCGAAAAAAGAAATTTAGGTCCAGGCGCACTCATTAGAATACAAAAAAATGAAAATAATGAATGGGAGATTATTCAACTCCCAGAAGTTGAAGCCGCGCTAGTTTCTGTCGATCCGCGAGATGGTGCTATACGCGCACTTATAGGTGGGTTTGACTTTAACCAAAATCAATTTAATCATGTTACCCAAGCATGGCGTCAACCTGGCTCCAGCTTTAAGCCATTCATATACTCTGCTTCATTAGAAAAAGGCTTCACACCTGCAACCATCATCAATGATGCCCCCCTTTCCTTTAATGCAAAACAAACTGGAAGCAAATTGTGGGAGCCAAGAAATTATGACGGCAAATACAGTGGCCCAATACGTATGCGTACAGCACTTGCCAAATCAAAGAACTTAGCCTCAATTCGTATTCTTCAAGCGATTGGCTTGCAGTACACGCAAGACTATATTACCCGTTTTGGCTTTGACGCCAATCGTCATCCACCTTATTTACCCATGGCGCTGGGATCAGGTGAAGTGACACCTATGCAAATGGCCGTTGGTTATGCTGTCTTTGCCAATGGTGGCTATCAGATTTCGCCCTATTTCATTAATAGAATAGAAGATGACGATGGAAACATTTTGGAGCAGGTACAACCCGCCATCGCCAAAGAAAATGCAAAATTAGTAATTGATCCACGTAATGCATTTATCATGACTAGCATGATGCAAGACGTGATCCAACAAGGCACTGCTGTTAGAGCAAAGCAATTAGGCCGTAAAGACTTAGCAGGGAAAACAGGGACAACAAGCAATTTTATAGATGCATGGTTTTGTGGCTTCCAAAATAATCTAGTGACTATTGCCTGGGCAGGCTTTGACAACCCGAAATCATTAGGTAGAAATGAAACCGGTGGACGCGTCGCACTACCCATTTGGATAGACTACATGGCAAGCGCGATAAAAAATGAGCCCCAAGCGGATCTCACCGTACCTCAAGGCATTGTAGCCGCAAGCATCAATCCCGACACAGGCTTACGTGAAGCGGCAGGTGGGCTGACAGAATACTTTCTCCGCGAACAGCTACCGCCACAACAAACTGAGATGACTTATGAAGTCCCATCCGATGCAGCAGATGACTTTAGAGACCAACTTTATTGATTAAAATACGGCAACACCACTCTTCTTAACCGCAAGACTCCAAGGGCGACTGTAAACATGTACTTTATCAGTTATCTGGCCTTGTGAATTGATCAACAACCCATTGATATGCGTCCAGCCGAGTATGCCTTCGCTCAGGTTGTAAGCATCAAACCCTTTCTGACGTAGTGACTCAGCGTAAAAACCACTACGATAGCCTATCGTGCAATATACAATGACCTTCTTATTTTGATAAGAAGCAATATTGTGTTCAAAATACTCATTATCAATAGCACCGGCAATAACTGAAACATTACGCTCCTCTAGCGTCCGAACATCGACGACGACATAATCCTCTCTTTCATCGCGAGACAATGCTTGAAGAGATTGATTGGAAAACTCAGGAAGATCAGGAAACTCTAATTTTACTAACGCATAGGATGATTTTAAAGATAGTTGTGGCGAAACATAACAGGCAACGACAAAGCCGAGTATGCTAACTAGGAATATTCCGGTAAAAATTTTCATTTTTATTACCTTTTTCATTGCAAACAAAATGCATCTTGTTACTAGTTAATAATAAAGTGATCAATGTTTGACAACCCACTTCGACAATTACCCTCGTAAGCATTAATGGCCACAAAAAAGGCGCTACCTGAAGATAGTGTTATAGAAAAATGGTTCTGACTATGCATATCAATACTTTCAATCGGCGACGCGTTAGGAAAAGGCGCATAATTCAGCCGATAACCGCCAATATCTGTTGTGCTTGTCCAGTTAATGGTAACGTTTCTCCCAAGCACTTGCATGTCCATGACTGGCACCTCGGGCAATTCTGAATTCGAACAAATGACCGCGGAAATAAAGTCACTAAAATTCTTAACACGTGTATATCCTCCAAAGTAACCTTGTGCTTTACAACCAACACCGAAACTGGTAATACCCACTTGATGCCATAGCTGGCTCACCTCATCGAAAACTACTAAAGGCCCACCGCTATCGCCACTACATGTATCCTTTATTCCTGAAGAAAAACCAGCACAAAGCATATTATCAGTAATAAAACCTGTTTTCTCAGCACAGAGATCATTGCTGACGAGTGGCAAATCAACCATTTGCAATGAATCAGGAAAAGCAGACTTAATAGAAGATGTATCACCCCAACCTAGAGCGATAGCGGTTAGGCCAGGACTATCATTAAGACTGTAATGCCCTAACGTTTGGATAGGTGTTAATGTTGTTACTTCACTTAATTCAAGCAAAGCAAGGTCAGAATCTAATGTAATTTGATTAAAAGCAGGATGAATAACAATTTGGGAAATCGAAAGCAAATCATTTTCTGTTGCGTTACTGAGTCGCGCATGGCCAGTAAGAATTTTAATTGTCGCGGTCGTTTCATCAATCACACAATGCGCAGCAGTTAAGACCCAACGGTCTGAAATCAACGTACCGCCACAAAATTGACCATTAAACACATCAAAGCCTGTGCGAACAAGGCCTGCCATCCACGGCCATTTTGAAATATTCGTTTCAGCACCATTCAATATTTTAGACGTTTTTGACACACCCTGAAGTGATTCAGCCATGAGCCCACCGACCATCAAATTTGTAAAAACGACTATGAATACTAGCTTCAAACAATTCATCTTCACTGTTTTCATATAACTTATTGAACCCAAAAAAGGAATCAGTACGTGACCTATTGTAATACGATCTTCTAATAAACTCTAAAACTTGTACCGAGATACAAATTTGAGGTCCTGAAAAACAACATCACTCAGATCGGTCTTTCTGTATCCCACCCAGGTAGTCGCAGTTCGTGACCTTGACTACAGCCTCTTTTTAAGGTTGCGCACTTATTATACGAATTCAAGCTGAATAAAGAATCACCTAACCAGGCAAATCAGGTTGACAATTCAAACCAATTTTCGCGCTGGCGAATTACCTTAACTGAACAAAATGCTGTCTCTTATTTAAAAATACTAGTCAATGTCCTTTAGAATGATGATTTCTTAACAAACAGGAAAATATCATGGAGAACGTACTGCGCATTAAAGCAACGTTTAAAAATGCTCAAGGAGAGACTTTGGCAGGGCTGCTTGAGCTTCCTGACGGTCCCATCAAATCTTATGCCTTATTTGCACACTGTTTCACGTGCTCCAAAGATATTAATGCCACATCACGCATTACGCGCGCACTGGCATGGCAAGGTATCGCCGTTCTACGATTTGACTTTACAGGGTTAGGTAACAGTGACGGTGACTTTTCTAACACCAACTTTTCCTCAAACCTCCAAGACCTAGTTAGTGCCGCTGAATTTCTTGAAGCAGAATACGAAGCACCTACACTGTTAATCGGCCATAGCCTTGGTGGTGCTGCCGTGCTTGCCATTGCACAGCAATTACCATCAGTCAAAGCCGTAGCAACCATTGGCGCACCCGCAACAGCCAATCATATGCAACACTTATTTACCCAAAAACGTGATGAAATTCTTGCTAAGGGCAGCACACCGGTGAATCTCGGTGGACGCAGTTTCACGATTAAGCGTCAGTTCATTGACGACCTTGAGCTACATAACTCGCTACAACATATTAGCGAGTTAAAAAAGGCGTTAATTGTATTTCACTCACCAATCGACAGTACGGTCTCAATCGACGAAGCGGGTCGAATCTATACGGCAGCAAAGCATCCAAAAAGCTTTGTATCACTTGATGATGCGGATCACCTACTATCTCGTCGCCAAGACGCAGAATATGTTGCCAGTGTTTTATCCGCATGGGTGGAACGTTATCTTGATATCGAAGGCAAAAAACAATCTGCTGCTCCTCCCACTGTAAAAGCAGGTAGCGTTATCGTGCGTGAACACAACAAAAAATTTACCCGCGAGGTTTTTACTGAGAAACACCGTTTTCTAGCCGACGAACCAACAGTAGCAGGTGGTGATGATCTAGGCGCAAATCCTTACGAATTATTACTAGCAGCGCTGGGCTGTTGCACCTCCATGACGTTACGCATGTACGCCAATCACAAAAAAATAACTTTGCATGACATTGAAGTCGAATTAACACATCATCGTACCCATGCGGATGATTGCAACACCTGTGATAAACAGGATAAGCTGATCGACAAAATAGAGCGCACCATCACACTCACCGGTGATTTGGACGATAAACAACGCGCACGATTAATAGAAATTGCCAACATGTGCCCCGTACATAAAACATTAGAAAATCAGATTCATATCGAAACCAAGGAAGCACGCTAAGTCACGATGAGTAAAGATGACACCCCAGAGAAGTTTCGTGTTGATAAATGGCTGTTTGCGACACGTTTTTTTAAAACGCGCACTTTGGCTGCCGAAGCCATTGACCGCGGCAAAATCCATCTCAATGGCATTCGCATCAAGCCCGCTAAAACCGTCTCCATTGGCGACATGCTGAAGATTCGCATTGGCCACTATGAATATGAAGTCGAAATCATGGCATTATCCAATAAACGCTTCTCAGCGCCCCAGGCACAAAAACTGTACCGTGAAACAGAGCCAAGCCGACGACAACGCGAAGTCATTACCGAGCAACTCAAAATGTTACCGCCCGGTTTCTATACAAAAGGCCGTCCCACAAAACGCGACCGACGTGACATCGAGCGTTTTAAAAATAAAGAGTAAAACACATGAAAAACACAACTTTTAATCTTGATAAAGATGAATTAATCGCCCGCTCATTTAATGAAATGGATGCGCACTTGCAAGGCACTGACTACACCATGGCACAGAAGTTAGCGCTGACCTGCCGCATATTGTTTGATAATGGCCACGACTCTGGGCTTGCCGGACAAATCACCGCTCGCACTGAAAAACCCGACACTTATCTGACGCAACGTTTGGGCCTAGGTTTTGATGAAATTTGCGCGGGTAATCTTCTACTGGTTAATGGTGACTTGGAAGTGCTAAAAGGTGACGGCATGGCAAACCCAGCCAATCGCTTTCATTCATGGTTGTATCAAGAACGTCCGGATGTACAGTGCATTATTCACACCCACGCCATCCACACCGCCGCATTAAGCATGCTTGAGGTCCCCCTGGAAATATCACACATGGATAACTGTGTGTTGTACGACGACGTGGCATTCTTGGAAAAATGGCCCGGTGTACCGGTTGGTAACGAAGAAGGTGAAATGATCTCCGCAGCCATCGGCCAAAAACGTGCCTTATTCCTCGCCCATCATGGCCTACTCGTTGCTTGCGGTAGTATTGAAGAAGCTTGCATGTTGTCCATCGCATTTGAACGCGCCGCGCGCATGCACTTAGTCGCCTTAGCGGCTGGGGAAATAAAACCCATAGACCCCACGCTCGGACGAGAAGCCCACGACTGGATTCTCCGTTCGCAACGAAGCGCGGTTGGTTTTGCTTATTACGCACGGCGTAGCTTGAGAAAAAACACCGATTGTCTAAAATAAACATCAAGGCGCACATTATCAACAAGAAACTGTCACGACTCGCTTTTGTATGCGCTGGCTTACTGATAGTAGGCTTCATCATCGCCAACACACTGGCTTATCAGCATGCCCATGCCATGATGTACTTCTCTGATGAGAGTGTGCCCCAATTGCGCATAGAGCATCTATCATTAAGCCAAAAACTAAAAACACTGCTCACCGGCGTCAAAATTACTCGCCCCAACACAAACAAGAAGCCTTCAGCTTTAGGCAAAAATTGTAAAATAACCCATATCCCCAGTGACCAAAATATCACTTTGGGTGCTTGGTACTGCCCGATCAGCAATGACAAGCCATTGGTCATCTTTTTTCACGGCTATCTAAAAGACAAATCATCGCTCATGAATGAGGCCAAGGTATTTATGCAGGAAGGACACTCTGTACTTCTGGTTGACTTTAGAGGCTCAGGCGAGTCGACCGCGTCATACACCACCATTGGTTTTCATGAAGCCGATGATGTCACCGCAGCGTTCCAATATGCTCGTCAACATTATCCGCACGACAAAATCATACTCTATGGCCAATCCATGGGTGCAGCTGCCATCCTACGCGCCGTTCACAGCCATCAAGTGAATGCAGACGGTCTCATTATTGAAGCCGTGTTTGATCGTTTGTTAAACACCGTTAAGAATCGCTTCCATTTACTAGGCGTACCAGCTTCTCCAGGCGCTCAACTGCTGGTATTTTGGGGTGGGTGGCAAACAGGATTTGATGGTTTTGATTATAATCCGATTAACTATGCACGAGCCGTCCAGTCCCCCACCCTATTCTTTCATGGTGAGAATGACAACCGTGTTTTGCTGCCACAAGCCCTCAGCGTCTATGAATCAGTACCAGCCACCAAGTACTTCAGCGCTTTTCCTGATACCGTGCATGAATCCCATCTAGCACGTCATCCTGACAAATGGACGCGAGAAATCAAATTTTTCCTACAATCCGAATTTTAATATTTGTGCCTATCCCCCGTTTCAGATAGAATTCGGACTTCCCAGGCGCGTAGCTCAGTTGGTTAGAGCACCACCTTGACATGGTGGGGGTCGTTGGTTCGAATCCAATCGCGCCTACCAACAAATTCCATAGCAGTTCAATAATGCCCACAAGCCAGTAGTTACATCAGGCTTCTTGCTTTCGCATCACCTCGTACAATAGCAACTAGTTTGCTCTCCGTCCAAGATTCAAGTTCAAGTAAACAACAAGCACGCCCTGTGTAATGATAAACAAACTGCTCACTTTTGATAACAACTTGAGCAGAATTATTACGATTGAAGCGATAACCACATAGGAACGTTACTAAGTTAAAAAAACATGAAACCTAACCCCTCAATTACGATAACAGGCTCAACTGTTGTGAAATTAAATGCAGCTGCGTCACTGAGTCCTGCATAGGCATAGTCAGTTGTATCAATCAATACGCCTCTGGCCATTTGAACGCTGTAGGTGGTGTTAGCAACCAGATCATCTGTTGGGTTTATAACCACAATGCTATGTCTTACCATATTCCCATATTGAAATTCATCAAAAGTTATCTGAGTG
>JAJFJG010000135.1 GCA_021774265.1 Nitrosomonas sp. | reverse complement strand
TCCATTATTCAGGCAGTAGAGTTCTTCGGTCAAATCATGCAGAAACCCCAAACCAAACGTATTTTATCGACCTTCCTTAATAAAAAATCTTTAAGAATAAAGCTTTCCAGCTCAATCGTCTAAAATAATTCCTGTTGATACGTTTGTTTACCTTGCAGTAGCCTTTACCGGTGGTCGAAGGTGAAGCTTTTATTTTATCAATTCAACGTAGTACTTTGGGTTTTTCAACAGGCTGTCTGAACTAGTACAGATTATTGGAGATGCTCTGGCCTGATCTAAAGTCCGATTACCTTGAATTTGTAAGTTGATCACATTGTTGCTTCTTTATTTACTGTATTTAAATTTCATATAAGTGATGCCTGGCGAAAAAACCATTCGCCATGAAAGCTCGACATGATCATTAAAATATGGGTCAAGTTCCCTGACGGTATCTATCAGGCATTCTATCCACACATCATAAAGTTCAGGTTGAATATTTAAATGCTTCTTATTGTGTTTAATTGCTATTTCTTCCATATATTCATGGAGCTCATGAGTGGAAAATAACTGCATAATGTAAAGGATAGAAGAGCGCAACATTAGTTTTTGTTTTTTCATGTCTGTATTTTTAAACTTATCTGCTATTTCGGTGGATGAGCCTATAAATTTTTCATAAAAACAATCAAAAAAAAGACTGTTATTTTCTCCCATGTTAGAGACTCTTTCGTAGCTGTCATTAAAAAGCTTATCTAAATTCACTGTAGAGATTCCTGACTTTAAATGAAACAAATAATTTAAGCGATAAACTTTACAATATTAACAGACCTAACATTTCAGCCTATATAAATGTGTAGCTATTTGGTCTCTATCGGGTTTTATTTTCCTCTGCTTAATGCAAATAGATAAAGCTATCATTATTATTGATATCTTGTAAACTGCTGCAGGATTGTTACTTATCTGGATTTCTTCTTCCGCCTTCGTCCCATAATGTCACTGAATTATTTTTAACAACACTATCATAAAATTGGTTTTTTAGAGCCATTTAAAACATGGTTGATGGACTAAAAATGGACGCACTAAAACAAGACAGCAGAATCGTTTTAGTAGCGACTTGTCATTACGCCTAGAGAGTTTGATATGGGAAGCTATCGGCAAGAAAGAAAATCAGATTTTGTCTTCCAAAAACCAGTCAAGTATTTTTTATAGGAGGTTAGTAGTAACTCCTGATTAAAACTATAGCTTGCCCACTAACTTGGTGAATATGCTTCACTCAATTTTTTCATCCGCCACAGTTATTTGGTTTTTGCCATTTTTCTTGGCTTTGTACATAGCATTATCTGCTCGTTCAATAATACTTTCTTGTAATTCTCCGGGGTTACTTTGAGCCACACCAGCGCTAAAAGTAATAAGGATGCGTTTGTTCTCATGTAAAAAGAGTTTTTTCGTTAAATTACGTAAAATTCTTTTGGTAATTATCAAGCCAGTTTCAATCTCTGTATCTGGTAGTAATATTACGAATTCTTCACCACCAAAACGCGACACGATATCTTCTGGACGTGTTGTTTCTTTTATGGACTCAGTAAGATAAATCAGAGCAAGGTCGCCTACTTGATGTCCATGCGTGTCATTAAGTTGCTTGAAATTATCAATATCAAGTAAAGCAATACAAAATGGTTCTTTACGGCGACTTGCCCGAGAAATTTCACGTTCGAATGCGTTGTCAAAGCCACGCCGGTTAAGCGCACCAGTGAGAGGGTCTTCATTTGCTATACTATCCATTTTCTTCAATTTAATTTCAAGCTGACTAATCTGATCTTGCGCCATAGAAGCTTCTGCTCGCGCAGCCTTTAATTCATTTTGGTTATCTATAATACTGCTTCGTGCCAACTCGGTTTCTTTTAAAGTTTCTACAATTAATTCATTAAGTTCTTCTATATCATTGGTTTTATTAATTTTTTCTGAAAAGTTCTCGAGTTTATCTTGGTATGCTCCCGTTACCCCAGATATATCCTCAAGGTTATCAATTAAGGACGACAACATTCTTTTTAAAGTGACTTTAGCCTCACCCAAACTGTTATTTGTTATTTTTTGCCTTTGTATTATTTGTTTCAGATGAGGTTCAGCCTTGGATATTATTTCCATATTCAATGGCTTAGAAATGGTTTCTTTAAGACTGAAAATTTGTTTCTTAATCCATAGATCTTCAGCTAATAACTCGCTTGTACTATCCATGAATAAATTCAATAACCTTAGTAAGCCCTGGTGTAGTTTGGCTTCAGTTTCGCCATATGTTTCGAATTTGACAAAAAACTGTTGTAAATTCGTAATAAGTTGCGCCATTTCTGAATTGCCCTGAATTTTTCGTACCTGTTGTGCCAACATTCGAGCTTCTTCGATTAGCGACTCATCTCCAGCTAGGAAAGGCGCAATATGCTCCAGTATTTGTGCAAGTAATTCTAATAATTGTCGAGCAAAATTATTGATCGTGTGATGTTGCTCTAAACTCACATTGGCTGATGAGCTGTTTTGTATGGCAGAGTCAACCATTGATTCGGGTTCTCTTGTTACAAATGTTGTCAATATTGATTTATATTTTTTCCAATTCTTACCATTAATGGCTCGGTCAAGACTATTTGTTAAGTGAAGCAAATCTGAGTTATGACGAGGAAGTTCTTTTGTCAGTTCAGTTAAGATTCTTACTGTGGAACTAGACATATGCCCACTTGAAGTCCCTGCGATTTGTTCGTAGGTTCTATTGTAATTATCTGGTGTTGGTGGGATTTTGAGTATTGCGAGTCGCTTTAGAGCTTCTCTCGCAATAGTAGATGGGGTTGAGTGTTTTTTGTCCTTCACGGAATTACTCTTATTAAGCCCTAAAAACTAATATACTAATTCAGTCTTGCTTGGTGCAAGACTGAGATAAGATTGGTTTTTATAGCTTTTATATATTTCTATATTTTTTTAGGACAAATATCTTAAGAGATTTTACGTTCTTTATCGATACAAAGCTTAACGAAGAAAAACCCATCAAGAGTGAGTATAAAGTGTGTTCAAAACGAAGTTTTGGAGGCGAATATTTAATTCTATAAGGCAAATAATGTGTCTTAAAAGTTCTCATAGGCGCCAGAATTTATAGGCTAAAGTCTTTGTTGCGAATTCATATTTCTACCGAATTGTCAACCCAGCTTACCTTTTCCATCTTTAGGGCCAATTAGTGTATTGATACCTTCGGATAAGATAGTCTTTTTAACCTCTGTAAGAACAGCAGACTCAGTTAAATGAGTCTTTCCAAACAGTAGAATTACCGTATTTATCAGCCGTTTCTAATATCCATCCATCTTCTTCATCTTCGTAAATATCAATGTGAATGGTTTTTCCCCCGGTTCATCTTTCTTGGCATAAAGGAGGCTTTTTCATTACATATTCGTCATGCATCGGCTTGTTACTTTTTATTTGGGCAATCGGTTTTAGTGCAGTCAGCATAAAGTGACAGTGAGTGTTCATGGAGTGTGAAGCCTCGATCTTTGGCAACTTTTATCTGGCGTTTTTCGATCTCTGCATCATAGAATTCTTCGACACGTCCGCATTGTAGGCAGACCAAGTGATCATGATGACCGTCACTCCTTAACTCAAACACAGCTTTGCCACCTTCAAAGTGTTGGCGCTCTAATAACCCAGCTTGTTCAAACTGGGTTAAAACTCGGTATACGGTTGCCAGCCCTATGTCTTCGCCTTCATTAATGAGTATTTTGTAAACATCCTCCGCAGATAAGTGACGTATTTTGCTATTTTCAAACAGATTTAGAATCTTTAGTCTCGGTAGGGTGGTTTTTAGACCAATGGTCTTGAGGTTGATATTTTTCAAGTTGTCTGAGTTACCCATAGTTTTGTTTGTCTAATAAAATTTTAAAGAGTCTTGCTGTATCATATAGTGTTAACCGTGTTTCGGAAATACTTGCTGTCAATAATATGCGTGTCATTATACTAACGTTACTTGCTTTGTTAATACTCTCAGGATGTTCACTTGTGCCATCAATGCTTTATCGTATTGAAATACAGCAGGGTAACGTCGTTACACAAGAAATGGTGGATAAACTCAAGCCTGGCATGACCAAAGCACAAGTGCGCTTTGTGATGGGTACTCCATTAATTGTAGATACATTTCGAGACAATCGCTGGGATTATTTTTATATTCTCCATGATAAAGGTAAGCTGGTTGATAAACAAAAGCTAACCATCTTCTTTAAGGAAGATAGATTAACATATATTGAGAATTATTCGGTGGTGGATGCGGATGCTGAGTAGATTTTCTTATGAATAATTATACAGGATTAAAATGACAACTTTAAACATAGCAATTGCGGGAAGTGCAGGTCGTATGGGTCGTGCCTTACTGGAGGTTGTAACACACGCGCCAGACATGCAGCTTTCTGTTGCTCTTGAAAGAGTAGGAAGTCCTTATGTTGACAGAGACGCTGGTGAGTTAATTGGCGCGACAGTGGGGGTGAGGGTGGTGAGTGATTTTGTTACGACTTTACCTGAAAGCAATACCTTGATTGATTTCACTCGTCCTGAAGCAACACTCGCTCATCTAGACGTGTGTCGTGCAGCTGGGGTGAAAATGGTGATTGGAACAACGGGTTTTTCTGCAGAAGAAAAAACTATGCTCAAGGCTGCATCAGATGATATTGCCATTGTCTTTGCACCAAATATGAGTGTCGGTGTGAATGTCACGTTTAAATTATTGGAAGTGGCTGCCAAAGTGTTAAATGAAGGTTATGATATCGAAATTATTGAGTCACATCACCGCCATAAGGTTGATGCACCTTCAGGTACAGCGTTGCGCATGGGTGAAGTAATCGCCGATGCGTTGGGTAGAGATTTAGAAAAAGTAGCGGTATATGGACGTGAAGGTGTAACTGGTGAGCGCAAATCAGAAACTATCGGCTTCTCTACCATTCGAGCGGGTGATATTGTTGGTGAACATATGGCTATG
Source organism: Nitrosomonas sp. (assembly GCA_021774265.1). Classification (GTDB taxonomy): domain Bacteria; phylum Pseudomonadota; class Gammaproteobacteria; order Burkholderiales; family Nitrosomonadaceae; genus Nitrosomonas. The sequence goes on along the minus strand of JAJFJG010000135.1, from coordinate 5,013 downwards.
TTTGCAGGTACAGGTGAACGTGTTGAAATCTCACATAAAGCCACTAGCCGTATGACCTTTGCAATGGGTGCATTACGTGCAGTGCGTTACCTAGCAGATAAACCGAATGGGTTATTTGATATGCAGGATGTACTCGGGTTACGTTAAGCGGACATTGTTTTTATAGGTGTTGATGCAATATGTCCATTTATGCGATTGGCGATTTACAAGGTTGTTATCAGTCCTTCCGGCAACTACTAGACCTTGTTCAGTTTGAACCCTCTAGCGACCAGTTATGGTTGGTGGGGGATCTCGTTAATCGAGGGCCAGATTCTCTCGCGTTACTACGTTTTCTCAAACAGCTTGGTGATTCAACAAAAATAGTATTAGGAAATCATGATTTGCATCTGCTGATGGTTGCCGAAGGACTAGCTAAAGTGGCTGCTGGGGACACCCTGCAGGCTATTTTGGATGCGCCTGACCGTGATGATTTGTTGTATTGGTTACGACATCAACCGCTTCTACATACCGAAGGTGATTTCATAATGATCCATGCGGGCTTGTTACCCGCATGGACGGTTAAGCAAGCACAGCAATTAGCAAATGAAGTCGAAGTTGCGCTACAGCAAGAGAGTTATTATGAAATTTTTGCCAGTTTGTACGGTAACAAACCTAATTGCTGGGATGATAGTTTGGTTAGCTACGAACGTCTACGCTTGATTGTTAATGTTATGACACGAATGCGCGTGTGTACATCCGACGGGCATATTGATTTTACGTATAAAGGTAAGGAAACGAATATTCCAGCTGGGTATATGCCATGGTTTGACGTCCCAAATCGTGCCAGTGAACATGCAATCATAGTATGTGGCCACTGGTCGGCATTAGGTCTGAAGGTGAGAGATAACTTAATTGCTCTGGATACGGGTTGTCTGTGGGGAGGGAGTTTGACGGCTATTCGGCTGGGCGACCGGAAAATTTTCCAAGTTCCCTGTGCGCGACAGTAATTGATAACGTATCGGCAATGGCGTACTCAGCCAAGCGAGCTAATTCACGGCGGTTTTTCCCAATGGTGTCGATGGGGTCGATAAAGGTTAATTCGGCATCAATTTGTGGCTGACTTAATATTTTTTGAAGAGACATTGCGAGTGAGGAGTCGATATATGCAGCTTCTCGGCTAATCTTCCCGTCAATATTCCGATAACAAATGGCCACAGGATACAACTGCGTATTCATTGTTAATGCAGATTGCAATAACGATGCATGGAAATGATTAAGAATAGTGCCATCGCACGTTGTGCCCTCTGGAAACACGGTTACTCGATCACCTTTTGACATTGCTTCGCTAATATCTTTGTTTATGCGTAAGGTATCACTGCGTTTTGCGCGCTCAATAAACAGGGTGCCTGTATTTTTGCTTAAAAAACCCAGCACGGGCCAGTTCCTAATTTCAACTTTTGCTACAAAACGCGTGGGGCAAGCGGCCATCAATATACAAACATCCAGCCACGAGATATGATTCGCTGCGAACATGACACGTTGGTTTTCAGTCGTTGGAATCTTGCCGCTACAATGGAGTTTAATATTAAGTATTTCGAGTAACCCATTCGCCCATCTTTTCATCATGCGTCGTTGTATCGTCTGGGGAAAATAAGGGTAAACCAACGATTGAATAAGCCCTGAAATAACATGAAGTATCAAATGAGTGCAGCGGAAAATTCGCAGTAGTTGGCTTGTTGAATAGATAGATGACATAGATAGATGCCTGTGATGGTTTTCTTGTGCGTTAATTTGACTGTAACACGTAGTGAATGGCAAACGTGTGTTAAGTGTTGAGTTTATGATGAGACTTTAGAAAGGCTAACACTTGCTTAGTCAAATTATCGGCTAAACAATCAAATTCATTCGCCTCGTTATTTTTCATGCCGCGTAGCCAAGTCAATTGGCGTTTTGCTAATTGGCGCGTGGCAGCAATGCCCATTTCACGCATTTCTGACTGTGTAACTTCATTATTCAAAAACATCAGAACCTGACGGTAACCGACACAGCGCATAGCAGTGGTGTCGGCGTTGACATTAAATTGTTCACGGATAGATTGAACTTCGTTTGTCAGTCCTGCATTGAGCATGACATCGAAGCGTTTTTCAATACGATGATGTAATGTTTTCCTGTCGCTAGGGATGAGTGCAATATTGGTGGTTTGGAAAGGGAAGTCAGTATTGCGGGGTTGGCCAAGTAATGCCGACATGGGCTTATTGGCGAGATAGCAGACTTCCAATGCACGTTGAATTCGTTGGCTATCGGTAGGTTGCAAGCGTGCTGCAGTAATCGGATCGAGTTTGTAGAGCTTCATATGCATGGTTGGCCAGCCGAGTTTTTTAGCTTCTTCGTCTATCTGCATACGTACAGTTTCATCTGCCGCAGGCAGTGCTGAAATTCCGTCGAATAATGCGCGGTAATAGAGCATTGTGCCACCAATGAGTAGTGGTATTTTCCCACGTTCAGTGATTTGATGCATGGCGCTCAACGCATCATTACGAAATCGCGCGGCTGAATAACGTTCAGTTGGGTCAATCAAGTTAATTAAATGGTGTGGCACGGAAGCTAATGTGGCTGCATCGGGTTTGGCCGTGCCAATATCCATATGACGGCATACCTGCGCCGAATCAACGCTGACAATTTCAACTGGATAATGTTTAGCCACTTCCATCGCGATTCTGCTTTTGCCGCTGGCAGTTGGCCCCATGATGGCAATGGCTGGCGGTAATTGGTTGTAAATAGGAATTTTATTCGATGACACTTTTATTAGCGTTCGCTTTAGTTGTTTTTAGAAAATAAGGATAGGATAATCAGTATAATTAGGAAAAGAAACGGAGATTTAATAAACTTCGCAAAATTTAACTTTTAGTAGGATTAAATCATTGAATATTATCGCTGGCATACTACTGCTTTTAATAATTTATAGCCTTGGCTCTGCACTGTATTACATGATTAAGGACAAGGGTCAAACTTCTCGTATGGCAAAATCACTCAGTTATCGAGTTGGGTTTTCGGTTTTACTGTTTATCATCATGATGGCTGTCGCTCGGTATGAGATGTTAACAAATTAACGTGTTCATTGGTGATTAACAAATACATCACACCCTGCGATGAAATTGACTAAAGATGTGGTGATAATCGGTGCGGGTGCTGCGGGTATGATGTGTGCTATCGAGGCAGGAAAACGTGGACGTTCGGTTTTATTGATTGATCATGCTACAAAGCTCGCTGAAAAAATCCGCATTTCAGGTGGTGGACGCTGTAATTTCACCAATCTTCACACAAAGCCTGAGAACTTTCTTTCTAGTAATCCGCATTTTTGTCGCTCGGCACTGGCACGTTTTACACCGCAAGATTTTATTGCATTAATAGAAAAACACGGTATAAGCTATCACGAGAAGAAGCTAGGCCAGTTGTTTTGTGATGACAGTGCTCAGCAAATCATCAATATGTTGCGCGAAGAGTGTGACGCTGCGGAAGTGGCGCTACAAATGCACGCAAAAGTTGAAAGCGTCAGCCATGTTTGCGTCAATGATAAAATCGAAAAGCAGTTTGTCATTAAAACCGACCACAACACCGTCATCTCCCAATCACTTGTCATCGCAACCGGAGGCTTATCCATTCCGAAAATTGGTGCTAGTGCCTTTGGCTACCAGGTTGCTGAACAGTTTGGTTTGTCAGCTAAACCGTTACGTCCTGCTTTAGTGGGCCTTACTTTTGCACCCCAAGACCTTATCGCATTCGTAGATATTTCAGGTGTAGTGATTGATGCTGTTGCGAGCTGTAATGGCGCATCTTTTCGCGAAAACATCTTGTTTACCCATCGTGGCTTAAGTGGACCAGCCATTTTGCAAATATCCTCATATTGGCAACCTTATGAAGCCATCCACATTAACTTGCTACCACAGTATAATGTGGTTAATTTGCTTTCAGAACATCGGCGTAGTGCGCACTTAATATCCAGTTTGCTTACTCAATATTTACCCAAACGTTTTATACAAGCCTGGGTTAAATCACTACCAACGAACGCGATTAAACCCATGAAACAATTTAATGACAATGAATTGCAACAAATGTCGCAAAGATTAACTAATTGGCAAATCATTCCTAGTGGCACGGTGGGTTACAAAAAGGCAGAAGTGACACAAGGTGGTGTGGATACAAGTCAGTTGTCTTCTAAAACAATGGAAGCAAAACAAGTTCCCGGCCTCTATTTTATAGGTGAAGTCGTTGATGTTACTGGTCATTTAGGCGGTTTTAATTTTCAGTGGGCATGGTCATCCGGTCATGCGGCTGGACAGTATGTTTGAGTTAAATGTTGTTGCAAATTTTGTTAAAAGTTGGCCATTACCTGTAATTTGTACCTCAATTTGAAAGATTTTATCTCGTCATCCATTTGACCCGGAATTAATCGGTGCTGAATTGCCCTGTGTTCACAGGTGATTCTATTTCTTGAGAGGATAGAGTAATGAATAGACAAGTCAGGCATTCACCGGAAGTTTAGGAGCGAGTGTTCGGTTGGCTTATAAACCAAAGGTATTATGGTTCTTATTGAGCGGCGATGGTATCGATAGTATTTAAGATAAGTTGCACGTCGGAGACTTTGATTAGCTGGGTGCACCGATCAGAAACTAACCAGGGTATTCGAAGCGGGATGAGTAGTGAAATTCGATAGCCATGTTCCATGTTTTGCACTTTACTGCATTTGCTATAGCTGTTCAAAGTTAGAATTATATTAGATCAAACTTTGTTGAAAAATAGATAAACTTTTAATCGAGTCATTCAGTTTATGTTCAGGTTAGCAGTGTTTTAATGGCTCTTAAATTGATATAGATCAGGTACGCTGCTCAATTTTACATTGATGAAATTTGATATTCCTATATCATACGCTTCAATGTTCTATATTGAGTCCACCGAAAATTCTCGTAATAAAAGTAAAGATCGCATGCATATATCCCCCTTATGGTATTTATTACTCAGTCTGACTCTTGTATC
>JAJFJG010000134.1 GCA_021774265.1 Nitrosomonas sp. | reverse complement strand
TAGACGCCTTCTTGGGTTTGTTGGGCCATAATGCCTCCTTCTTAGCCCGCCCGTGCTCGCGCTGCTTATATTCCTCTATCCACTCATCCAGGTCAACTTTATCGTATAGACAACGACGACCTAGCTTGATAAAAGGAATTTCCAATTCAGACAACAGCGTGACACCGATACCCAGATAACACGCAGCCTCTTCTTTGGATAAGCACCGAACCGCAGGCAGTGGCAGGCTAATTTTTTCCATGGTTAACTGCCTTCTGAAGTCCTGCGATATTCGGCTGCTTTTCTGTCCAAATTGGCTTTCTCTTCTACATCAATTTGCCTATTTAAAATAGAATTAAACTGACGCGCCTTAATTGCCACCCTTTCCCTTATAAAATCATCAAATGACAAACCCAGATTAAAACACTTCTCATCATAATGCTGACAAAGGGCAAGTTTATAATAGGCAAATCCTTTGTCGAAATCCCAGATTCCTTCTCTTGCCATAAATGAAATCAGAGGACTTAACCCATTGCTAAATAACTTTTCATTACCAGGAATACGCGCCGCATTGAAACGCGCTAATAGAGGACTGCCATTAGTTTGCCAATCTACTGAGGACAAATAAAGCCATAACGCATGAATAGGCCAACGTGAACGGGTTTGATCTTCCAAATTGGGCAAGGTCAAGCGTAACCATTCTGTCGTCGCGTAGCTCCATATTCCGTTCAGGTGATTGAGTACTTCATGCAGCTTAGGCAACCCTTTCTGAGTCAGAACTTCCCTTTTTAATTGAAATTCAAGCCGCCAAACCTTGTCATGTCCATTCCACCCGGTTTTATTCCACAATTTATGCAGGTAAAATTTCTTAGATTGTTTTTCTATTTCTAGTGTTTTGTCATAGAGACGACAACTAATAACACCACCCGCCCCAATCACCCAACCGGAAAAATCACGTTCTACAGAATAAGCATTAATGGCTGATGCACGTGTAACCCAGGCATGGCGATCCCAGCTTTCCATATCCACTGAGCTGACAAAATCAACGAATAGATCAATACGACTAACATTTGCTGATTCATTAATAACGCCAAATTGACTCAGAACAAGCGCCAAGGCTTTTTCTGCTTCTGCTGGATATCTGTGTGTCAAATATTCACTAGAAAGCTTTACATAGGCAAATGGCATGGATGGCGTACGGGAAAACTGAATGCGAAAAGCATTGTCTTCCAGAATATAAGGGAAAAATCTTGCGCCCTTGTCTTTAACCTCAAAGATATGGTCGTTTATCGGGTATTGAGCTTTTATTTGCTCATGGGGTTCAGGTGATTGAGCAATTTGTTTCAGCTCTTTTAATTGATCATCTACATCAGAAAATAATTCCCCTGGATAGGAAAGATAAAGACTATCAACCCCAAACCTTAAAAGCTTGAAGTACGGAGTATTGCAGTTATAGGGTACTGTGTTACTAGGCGTCGTACCCTGAGAGGATGAAATCGACGGTGATGAAGCATCCACCGGCACTAGTGCCACTTCGCCAGTACGGCGCGCTGTTTCTCGGCTTGCGCCTCGAACAGTGCGGCGTTCTGGCTCTGTGGCTTGATTGTGATTAATTCGTTTATTGTCTTTCATGAAAACCTCCATAAGCTATTGATGATGGAGGCACTATCGGACTACTAGGCTTTATTTGCTATTGCTGCTACATGCAGACGTAAATACGTCTACACAGCTACCGCCATTTTAAAAGCCAAGGAAATAACCATGACTTAAAATTCATCTGCATGCAGATGTAATACTGATACTAAAAAGATTTAGTTTGTTTTTTGTGTTTGCGTAGAGCATCTAAAAAAGTACGTGTAGCTGTTTCGCAGGTATTAAAACTAAGTTGCTCTCGTTTATCCAATGAATTAAAGAAATATTCTGCTATGGCTTTCTTGCTGGGATATTTGCCACTTTCTTCCAGGTAAAAGCTAATGAAGCGATCTTTAATTGCATTCGTTCTCGCATGTTTGGCATTTGCGGCTTTAGCAGCATTACTACTAACCGTTGGAATAACTTTTGGTTTTATTACAAACTCGGGAACTGTTTTCTTCGTTCCGTCATGAATTAGTAAAAATTCATAACGTTCAGAGTTTCCCATTTCATCGTCATCTAAATCATAGGGATATTTTTCATTATCTGGAAACCAGAATTTAGGCAATGGTTCATTGTTGTCAATACACCAACGAGCCAATTCATTACGAGTCATTAACATGCTATTGAAAAAGCGTTTATCAAATACCTTCTCATCTATGGATTTCTGTAAATTCTGCAAGAAGCATTCAGTGCTGATCTGTTGAATATAACGAAACAGTTTCAATAAATAAGCCCTGTGTTTTTCGACGAATACGAAGATTTTAGTATTAAGCATCTTAGTGAGTACTAATAATGTATCGCGCACTTCCAAAGGCAGCTGATGAGTGCTGGATAACCTTGGATCACAATCATGCCAATAGTGAGCAATCTCCCACAAAGATAATTTCTTTACATGTACAAGCATAGAAAAATAATTTTAATCTTAAAAAGCAGGAAGTCCGAGTAATAACTAAACGTGCAACTAATTGTTACGCCATAACACAGAAATTCTTTATCGTTAAAATTTTGAAAAATAAACTGGAATACTGAACAACGACATCACCAATTGGCTTTCAGAATGACGTTAATCTAGTGTGTTAGTATCGACCAAGTTTTGAAAATATCATTAATGCCAGAAAGTATTAAACTCATTAGCAGAACAACATATGAATCTAAAAGTATGGGAAGAAGAAACCTTTGAATATTTGTTAAATAATGGAGTATTTAAAGTAACTGATTGCGGATCGCTGCACTCGCCTGTGAATAGCTTTGAGATCAAACGAAATGACAAAAGAGAACTTATATTAACCTCATACTCTGATAGAGACTCCCAGAAAAAAAATATTGGGTTACCCGACTTGCCTTCAGGATCAATACATTCAATTACAGGTGGCTTCACGCTTTCTGATTCCAAAATGACTGTAGAAGCCAAAGAAGTATGGGGCTATGAAACTTACAGCGAACCAGATCCAAAGACAAAAGCTTATATAAAAAAGGAAATATCTTGGGTTGGGACACTAGAAGCCATTCCTGATGATAATAAAAAGGTGTTTCAACTAATTGAATGGGTTGAAAATTTGGATATAAGTTTATATTCTTGGCCGCACAGTCTTACAGAAGAGCGAGAAACAACTATAACAAGAGTTTTTAGCGATGATGTTGGGGCAAAGCTAGAGAAAAGTATAAAACAAAAAGAATATTGGTCGAGATCAGGTTGTCTTATTTTAATTATTGATGGCTATGAGCTTTACATAAAACCATTTAAAAACAAGGAAAGTAAACGACCTAGTGGCCCTGGCTTCATACTATATAAAAAATTCCCATCTGAAGATGTGCGTAGAAAGATTCGTGAATGTTTGTCATTTACTTTTGGTCTGCCTATTGTTTATTTAGGGTATACATTGCTTTCCGAAGAAAATAAATTTATTGGCTTCAGAGCAATAACACCACCCATTATTGATGAAAGCATTTTTTCTACATTTGCACTACCACCAGCACCAATAGGAGGAGCAAACACCAAAAGAATCAATTCAATAGTGTTTTCCAATATGGTGAATTCACTTTATACACATTACGATACAATAAATTTCCAACAGTTGAGCTGGGATTACTGGCACGCTATATTTTCACCATCACATGTAAAGCCTATTCTACTTGGCGCCTGCATTGAAGCACTACAGACATCCTATAAAAAACTGAAGAAACCAGAATATGTCACCACTTTATTAAGTAGACCAAATGCTAAATATTTAAGAGATGAGTTTCTAAAGATTGTTAATTCCATGCCTCTTCAAGAAGAAGAAAAGAAGGTGTTACAAGACAAAGCTGGTAATTTAAATAGCCCACCACAGCGTATATTGAATGAAAGATTCTTCGCGAGTTTGTCACTTGAGATGGGTGAGAAAGAAATAGGTGCCTGGAAAAGACGAAACGATGCAGCTCACGGTACGATGCGAACCAAAGGTGGTTTTACAGACCTGATGAAGGACACTAATCTACTAAAAAATATTCTCCATCGAGTAATTATTAGTATGTCTAATGCTAATAGCCAATATATTGACTGTTACACGCCTGGTTATCCAATAAGGCAACTGAGGGAATCAACAGAAGCACCAGTACGGTTTTATTTTGAGAGATAAAATATTCAAGAATATGTCTTTTAGGCGGGAGATTGTATGAAACAACGTTTTTTTATAAATAATACTTATTATTTACTGTTACCTTTCATATTTTTGATTTTAATATTTATTTTTAAACGATTAATAGATAGTCCTGCTTCATTGAGCGTGTCCGAGATAACTCCACCTATTCTTATATTTGGTGTATTGATAGCATATATAAATTTTTTAATTGATCATAAACGCTTAGCCTCAAAAAATTATCTTGATGGTGCTAACGATTTGTTATTTAAAGCTTATGATGTTTTTTCTTCAAATCTAGATGAACATGGGCGTCCTTTAAATAGTCGAATAAATTGGCTAACTACAGCTCGTTTAATAGAGTCTTCAAAAGAAATCTCAAGTTTGATTTCAGAAGAGAGTCATATTCACCTCTGGAAAGCTAATGAAGAATACTGGCGTAGAAAATTTGCAGATTTAATATTGCCTGAAAATGATGAATTACCACAAGAATATTTTGCAACAAGTCCAGAAATTTTTATGACTTGGGGCAGTAAAGATAGACCTCCTTTGAGCGAAATTTCTATTGCTTATCTTTATAATTTTGTGAAGTGGAAGGGCTCAGATCCACTTAAGGATTATCCTCGATTTAGCAGTGAAGAAATTAGACACATGATTACTTTTGGTCCCACAGGCCTTGGGAATCTTATCAAACAAGCGAGAGAAATAGAGTCTGGAGAGAGGACTTTTGATACAACTAAAATAAATTGAGGCTTTTCTAATTCCAATATTGCCAAGTTAAGTCAAATTGGACTAATTTTTTATCTCGAATCAGCATTATGAATCCCAAACAATCAATGAGTTCAAAATTCTCGCGTTGACTAAATTTCAAACAAATTTAATTAATTTGGCAATACCAAAATATCTATTAATCAATGCAGATCACAACAATTGTTAGCTTGCAATTTATCTTTAGGGCTTTTTTAAAGATTCAAGAAATATGATATTCATCAAAAAGGTTATAATAGATTGCTTAAATGATGTTTCATCAAATCTCCCTTGCAAAAACAAATATGTTCTGCCGCGAGTCAGATTCAACAAATTCAGCTATTTCTACAATCATCTCAGCTAGCATTACATCTTTTAATGATTTTGCTAAATTATTTTGTCGATTAGCTTCCTCTTTAAGAAGGGCTGCATCGTGTTTTGATATTACTATTACTTCATGAGTTGCTTCATTCTCATTGTCAACAACATCAAATTCTAAATCATCAATAATCTTTTTCTTGATGCCATGAGCAGCAGACTTTGAATGATTTTCTGAATAATCGCAATCTTCTTCATAATCTTCAATTGGAACGTTACACGCAAGAAAATAATCACTACCTATCTTTCTTAAATGATAAAGATTTGAAAAAACATTAAGAACCTTAATTAAAGGTTCCCATTCCCATAATTCATGTCTACATTTTCCTGACCAACATAGAAGAGTCTTCTTATTTCCGTCTTGCAAACTTTGCTCACATGTTAGTCTGGATCTAAGTTCTTCTTCTTGCTGTTCCATGTAATATTCTGCATCATCACTCATTTACATTCCTGTATTATTTTAAAGTTATCTAATGACCATATAAAAGTGACAAGTTTCCAAGTAATTGATAAAAGATATATTACTAGAATTTGACACGTGAACGCCTCAATTCTTATAGCGGCAAGATTATTTTTTTCTTGCGTAGAGCTGATAGAACTCCAAGAATAAAACGTGACAAAATTGACGATTATTAGCGTGTTTTAACGAGTATTGGCGGTAATAAAATCAATAAAAACAGTGCTTAATTAGACCTGTTAATCCGTTTGTCCGAGGTTCGAGCCCTCGTCAGGGAACTTTTATTTTCAAAGACTTACAGTGATTCCCACTGACCATCGTACTTTTGGGTTTTGGGTTGAAGCGATGCCGAACTACTATCTTGGAGTTTCCTGAATGAAAAATCATACTGGAAAATTCACAAAAATTGTCAGCCTCTTATGCTGACACATGGTACCAAGATTACTTAATAAATAGGCTCATCTGCCGCTAAAATATTTATACAGCACACATCAGAACCGGCATTTCTATATCACTATAACTTTAACTCTTATGGTTCCGCATTTTACAGTTCTAATCTTTGCGCTAATTGGTGCATTCAGCAATGGTATATCAGGATTCATCATTTGGGGTTCCTGCAGCTTGTTAGGTGTATTTATTTTTGGTTGGATTATAGGAAGAGTAAATGGTGGCTTAGTACCAAGAAAGGTACGTAATGAGACTGCCACTGATTTCATTGAAAATTTTCCAGAGTTAATCATGGATACATATCCAGACTTATCACCTTTCCAGGCCAAAGAACTCTTTGTCTCAATGTTAGAAGACATGTTTAAGAGAGCATTGTATATAGATACTTCTGTTAAAGCTTATCCAAAACCTTATATATTTTTTTTGGCGGCAGATGAAATTGCCGAAGAACAACCGACCGAGCCTAAAAAGAAAACAGCAAAAATATTCATTAATTTTCTTAAAACTCACAAACACTGGAAAATACAATAAATCACCTTAAATGTGAATTAAGGGCTATAACTTTTTAATTTCTATTATTCAGATACTTGTAAATAATCGAATCTAGACATTGGATGGTATTTGTTCATACCCACATGAGCAATATCCTGACTATTGGTTACCACCCATTGAATGAACGGTTCCATAATATCCATATCTACTAAATATTTAATATCAGTACTTACCATTAAGAATTCAATATCTCTACTTACATAGTCGAGATGAGTTGCACGATAAGTTTCTTCCAAATTTTCAATATCTTTTCTTACATGTTCGAGATGAGCTGCAAGATAAGTTTCTTCCTCAACTAAACTATTAATCTTTGAAGGTCTTATCATCCATGAATAAACACTTCTAAAGACCAAGATCATTCTATTTCTTTCAAATGGCTGAACTGTCAGAATATGGAATCGATCAAAAATATAAAGTGTGAAAGAAGGATGTCTTTTAAGTTTTATGGTGTATATATGTTTAGCTTTTGGACAGTAGCTGATATTTATAAAGAGCTGTATATCGAATGGATGATCACCGAGAGACCCTATAATTTCTTGATAACTAATAACATCAACTAGCTCAATTTCTTTATATGCGTGGAGGTCAGTTTCAGTTTCGTTGCTCATTAATTATATTTTAGTATTTACACTATCAAGTTATATTATAAGCTTACACCAAAGAAATCTCATTTTATAAATACATTCCCCTTGGGTTCAAGTGTGACATCAAAACTACATCGACATTATTCATCCTTTTCTTACTAGAAACTATTAGACCTTGGTACATTTCTGCCTGAATTAACAATAAGTAATCAAGAATATGATTTGTTTACCCTGATTCTTTTTCATGAAATCACCTGTAGTGTACGAATTAATATCTTTAAGCTGCAACCTGAAAATTAAACAGTCCATGACAGTACGATTGTCAGCGGATATTTTCATGGGCACCACTTTATTTGAAATATCATCATTTACTCCTTTTTGATTGGGTGTTGTCTAAATTGAAAACGTGACAAATCTGATGATTATTGGCGAGTGTTAGCGAGCACTGACGAGAATTATATTAATAAAAACAGTTGTTTATAAGACCTTTTAATCCGTTGGTCGTGAGTTCGAATCTCACACGGCCTACCACGAAAAAACAAGCACTTAGCGCAACACTGGCTAAGTGCTTTGTCATTTTTCACTCCCCATGTAGGCTATATGTAGGAAAATCGACAAGATAAATTAATCATCAAAACAAATACTGACAAATTAAATCCTTGAAACGAAGAAAATCCACTCGGCCGCAATCAAGCAACCACCCTACTCTATTCTGAGAACGCACTTTTACCCTGAGGCCCCCATAGTGAAAACGCCTCCTAAGGTTGAACAGTTTGTATACGGCAGCATGAACAGCAACTAATCTTTGAGCCTGTCTGATCGCGACTTGAAACGCCTTGTCCCTAGCTCTCTTACTCTGGATCGCTGATGTGGAAGCTCAGCACGATTGTTGGCGTATTGGGAAGTACCATGAATTGTGTCGGGAAAACTCTCGGTGGGCGACGCCGTAACTTCTCAATTTATCAATGACAATTTTCCTCGGTTCTTTCCGGCATTTCTTGAAAAACCGTTTGAAGAAGCGCTTACCAGCTTTGCCATCACGACGGACTTGTCGAAATACGTCAACCATTTCCCCGTCTTGAACTATCGCTCGTCACAAATAACGCTGTTTACCATGAATCTTGACAAATACTTCATCAAGGAAGAATGTATCGCCGTATCCATGATGCTGACGCATTAGCTCCCTGGCATATTTGGGGCCAAGCTTGTACACCATAGACGAATCGATTCATGGGTCACTGTCACTACTATTTTTTTCAGCTAACAAGTCTTCGATATCACGGTGACTTAAAATAACACCAATGATAGAGCCACACTGTGTATTTAATAATTTCTGTTGGAAATCTGTAGTGCTTGTATACGATCGCTGAATTTTTCATTCCGCTATTGTCACTAAGCTACAGTTACCTTGGCAGTACCGCAAAAAGAACTCAAACCGGAATTTCCCTATCTTCCTGCGTCTTCAAATCATTCATAGATTGAATTAACACATGATGAACGCACCGAATATATTGTCAGTTGATGTTCGTACGCCGAAGGAGCTAAATGTTTCCATTATTTCAGTGGCTATTTATAACGAATATTTTGAGCATAATTCTGCCTCCTATCTAAGCAAAAGGATTATCGTGTACTGTACCATTGGGTATCGTAGCGGATATTATGCTGCAGAACTGCGACAAAAAGGCTTTGATACTTACAATCTAAGCGAGGGAATAAGATGAATAAATTAGTGCTTTACGCATTGCTGTACATTACCAGTGTCTTTTTCACTGGCTTCGTGTTAGCACAAAATGAGCAGCCTACTGCCCAAGCCGTGCATGAGGCTAAGACTCAAAATGCTACCTATGGTGAAGAACTTGGAACAGTCCATTTCCCAGTGTCATGCAACGAGGTCGCGCGTCAACATGCGAGCATAGGTCTTGCGTTGCTGCATCACATGACCTATGCAGGTGCGAGAGAAGCATTTGTAGCAGCTACCCAAGCTGATGTGAATTGCGCCATGGGTTATTGGGGGCAGGCAATGAGTTTCATCCATCCATTGTGGTCCGATTTACCCAGCGAGTCAGAATTCAATCAAGGAAAGGCAATGGTGATGCTCGCAAAGGAGCGAGGACGAAAATCTGCGTGGGAGCGTGCATATATTCGTGCCGTGGCCGCTTATTATACTGAAGATAGGCAGCCCGATGAGAAAGCAAATATTGCGAGTTTCGCAAGTGCATGGCGTGACGTTTACAAACAATTCCCTGAAGATACCGAAGCAGCCAGTTTTTATGCACTAACACACATGGCATCAGTAAGTGAGAGCATACAAGATGATGTGGGTTATGTGAAACAAAAGCATGCTGCTGAGATTGCTAAACAAGTGCTTGCTAAAATGCCTGACCATCCAGGTGCGCATCATTACATCATACATGCCTATGATTCTTCCGCGTTAGCCGAAAAAGCTTTAGCGGTCGCACGCCGCTATGGCGAGATTACTTCTAATGTGCCGCATGCTTTGCATATGCCTTCGCATATTTTTACTCGACTAGGATTGTGGCAGGAATCTATTGTTATGAATCGACGCGCAGCTACTGCAGCGTTAGCGAATCCAGTGGACAATGCCATTTCTTTGCATTATTTGCATGCGCTGGATTATTTGGCTTATGCATATTTGCAACGCGCTGATGATGCAAAAGCGGCGCAAGTTTTGAATTCCATAGCGTCGCTTAATATGCAAGCTCAGACCCATGTTGCAAGTGCTTATACACTTGCTGCGGTTCCTGCACGTCTTGCATTGGAACGAAGGCAATGGATAGTAGCTTCCGAGCTTGAAATGGGAATACCACATGACTTTCCGTGGGAACAGTTTCCGGCCATCCAATCAATTACACATTTTGCGCGGGCACTGGGTGCAGCAAAGATTGGCAATGAGTCTGTGGCTCGTAAGGAGCTTGATCAAATGATGGTGTTGCAAAATCAGGTGGAGAAAGTTTCCGAGAGTTGGGCTCGGCAGATTGAGATTCAACGGCTGTCAGCACAAGCATGGCTGATATACCAGCAGGATAAACCGGAGCAAGCGCTGGAAATAATGCGCAAAGCCGCTGAAATGGAAGCTGAGTCAGAAAAGAATCCAGTGACACCTGGTGCGATTTTGCCGGCAGGTGAGTTGTTGGCTGACATGTACCTGGCGCTTGGGAGGTATCAGCAAGCGCAAGCAGCATATTTATCGAAATTGACGCGCAGCCCAAATCGTTTTAATAGCCTATACGGTGTAGCGCGTAGTGCCGAGTTGGCAGGAAATCATAAGAAGGCCCAGTTGTATTACAAAAAGCTTGTCGATGTGGCGGCTGGTGATTCCGTGCGAGAGGAGCTGCTTCAGGCAAAGGCCTATTTGCAAAAATGAACGAATAAAGTCTGTTGGCACTACAATGCAAGCATTAATCTATTTTACTCTTATCTTTAATGTACATACATGATTTAATCTGGCCGTGCAGCTCCTGGCGACACAAACAAATCAATATTTGAGAAGGACATACGATTTGGGCTGAAAAAAATTTAGCTCATATATGGTCCGCCCCGCATTGCAAGAAAAAAATTCGTTTGTGACAAAAAGAATAATGCATTCATATATCCGGTCTTAGAATGAGGCTTAAAGAACACCTCCGGCCCCGATGGAATCTGCACATTCCTACCTCATCAAATCTTCGGCCTCAAATGGGCCCATGAGCTAATCAGGTTCATAGGAATGCAGGTGTTACCTTTTATGCCATCACTTGAATTTTATCCACGCAATTCGTTGCTAACTGTTGACGCTGTTATTTCTCTACTTAATTTTTGTATCAATTCTGGATACGTCAAGGAGGAACGCAGATGCTTAGCATCGAGTAGTCCTGGATGAGGCCGTTTAGAAAGTGGGGCGGACCATTCCATTAAATCTGATCTAGCACTGCACTAAATTAATCTCGATACGACCTGGCAGTCTGGGTTAAAAGCGAATATCTAGGTTCTTTCTCTGATTACAAAACTTCAACAAGCTCTTTGAACTCGACTGAACTTTTGTCCATCTTTTCTAATAATTTTTCTTTTTGAACTGAAATCAAAATATTTTTCTCGAAGAGAAAAAATTCAGCGTAATTTTCTAATAAATAACTGGCGAGATGTCTTGGTATACTTATATTTTGTAGCTCAATAATTCTAATATCGTTTGTTCCATATTCAAGAAACTCACCCCAGTTACTACCAGCTTGCTCTTTTCCCAACTTTTCAACAAGCAGATCATAGTAATTTCCAAAGTAGTTTTTTAACTTGAATCTCAAAATATTTTCAACATTAGAAATAATTTCGTTAATTACTAAATTAATGTGATATTTATTTGTAGAACTAAAACTAACCAGTTTGTCTACATCCCAAATTTCACCGGTGTCCGAGTGATATTTGATTGAAGTCGATATCATTCTGCTCAATGGCATTGAGTTCATCCAGCTAGACATTAACACTGCATAATATTTAAGACTGTTCCTAGACCGAAACATTGGATTTCGCCCTGAAGCCTCCTCTTCATCCCAAGAATAAAAATCGCAAAGTATTTCAAGGCTAGATAGCACGGAATCGTAGCTAATATCTGATGGAAGTACCTTTCCTATTAAGTTGTCATGGTTATATATGCGATTCTGATACTTTGCCTTAATTACAGTGTATGAAGATAGTATTTTCTCTGGAACATCATTTGCTGCACTGATGTCGCGCAAATTTTTCTTTGCTGTCTCTACTTTGTTTATAAAATTCGAACGAAGCGCAGAATCTTCAGAGCGAATTTCATGGATCAAAGCAATATTTGCATAATGATTCCAAACATTTTTTTCATTAGAAGAGGGATTTTTTCTAGTAAAGTTATTTTCTGTTAATGCTGCTTCAACGTTATGAAAGAAATTTTTCTGTCCATTTGTAATAAATGGTCTAACAGGCGCTATATCCCTATTTTTTAAAACCAACAAATCTTTTTCTGGGTTCTTCCATCTATTATTTTTGTCTTCTATTCGAGTACAAATTATATTTCCTGATAGTTCTTTTGCTAATCTTCCCGCCCTTCCAGCAAGGTTCCAAAAATCAATATCAGAGAATTTGGTCAAACCAATCGCATTGTTGAGAATAAATATATTCTTAGCAGGAAGATTTACTCCCTCTAAGAGAGTGGAGGTGCAAAAAACATAATCAATCACTTTGTCTACAAATAGGATTTCTATTTTCGCCCTAATTCGCTGAGGAAGGTTTCCAAAATGGAAGGCCACCCCCTTTTTAAGGCAATCAATCAAAAAGTATTTTTCGTGAAGATGGTCTTTTATCACTGAAATAACTTCATCAATCCGCTCATCATTTTTGTCCGGAAGAGTTTCTGAAAAACTTAAAGCTTTCTCAGCAGTGTCGGTTTTAGTGTTGCAATATATGATGCTTGAATGGCCATCACTTAATTGTTCAAGCCAATAGAAAAAACTATTATCAGTAAAATCCAGTGATATATTTTGTTCGCTACCCACATCAGAGTACAAAGTGCATCGCCGGTCTAATAGGTCGAGAAAGTATCTGTTTTGCGCAACTGGCGAACTTTTTATATTGATAGATTCATCAGTGCTTTTTTCAAAAAGTTTGAGGAAAATTTCTGGGTTAGGGATGTTGGGTGATGCAAAATATAATTTAATACTCTTGCGTTCCGCTTGTAATATCGCGTGATAATAAAGTGGACTACGTGAATCTGTCTCAGATATAACTTTTTGAGCTTCGTCTATAAAAAGATAGCCGACTTTTGGGTTATCACTGTTAGAAAGATATGCCACTAACCTTTCTGGTGTAAATACAAAAATATATCTACTACTTTCCGTTTTAAACGTATCTGGAACAGTTGGATGAGTAAGAACTCTATAATCTTTTATTTCTATAAACTCTTTTTTTAACTGCAATAATGTCTGATTTATTAATGCTCTTGTCGGCACAAGGATAATGATATTCTCATTAATTTTTTCATCAACGATCAGATTTCGAATAAAAGCATTGAGAATGAACGATTTCCCTAAAGATGTTGGGCCAGAAAAGCTAAAGTGATTACTGTTCTTTAGATGCTCAAAAATTTGATATTGAGCATCTGTGAATATAAATCCACTCCCAGGAACTTTTTGATAAATTTCTTTTATATATCTTTCGAAAACTAATTCTAAAGATTGACCACCTGATGCTTCGCAATTCTCCTCAAGAAATTTTATCGCGGGAAAGTTACCGAGCTTCGTGAGAACAGAATTCGCAAAAGTTGTGAACAACGAGCTCTCTTTAAAGTCGTTAACCAAAAGGCTAATGATCTTATACGCTTTATTTTGTGCCTCATGCTCTTTTGACCGTGACAAAAGATCTGCAAACCGCATTAAATCAAGAAATTCTTTTTCGTCTAGTTCCTTTTTTTCTATCTGAAAGAAATCTGATGCTGCATGAATTTCGGCTTTGCAGAAGAGTTCTTTGAAATAGTCATCGTCTAATGCTTTTTCGGATAGTTCATCAAAAAGACTCATTTAGAGATACCTTCTTGAATTAAAGACCTGTTCTTATTTAGGTCTGTAAAGGGCAATACATATATATAAAAGTTGTGGCCACAAAGGTCATATTCTTCTATTTTTTTAATTACGTGCGCAAAAGATGATTTAATCTCTGTATTAATTTGCTCTTTGACTTTTATTCGACAATCTTTATTCGAAAGTTTTTTATCGTCACCGCTTACTGTAATTTCGTACCCAACAAAAATACCAAATGCATCATCAACCTCTATATCGTCATTCCGGTTCGGATAAATAATTCTCTCGACAAATTGACGCTCTTCTTCCGAAAAGGTCTCTTTTTCTAAGTGATCACTTATCAGGCCCTTTTCGTAAGGCAGGCCACTTTTCTTATTCCCTTTTGAATTAGTACAACTCTTAAATTCAGATATAGATTTAAACGCATCCGTAATTGCGGCTGTCAATCCTTTTATCGTTTTTGATTCACCGAAAATAAGTTGATAACCTCCATCAACCAATTTTAAAAAATGGACTCCGTCCGAGCCGTTAACGTAGTGACTTGTTGATGTTTTGAGTTCTAATTTGGATAATAGCTTCGGAGCTTTAAGGTGTGTTTCAAGGAAGCAGTATAAAAGCAGCTCTCCCAACTCACCTTTATTGTTTACATATTCAACGAACTTCTCTCTTGCTTTAGCAGCCAGGGTTCCTGGCTTGTCTGCATATTTTTCTCTGACTTTTCTCGATAGAGAAAAATCGATCATTGGATCAAGTAATTTTTCTTTTAAAGAAATATAGTCGAAGTCATTGGAATTCATTTTAAGAATAAATAAATCAAGTTTATTCTTGCAATTGGTATCGAGCTCATGACTCCCCAAGTGCTCAAAACTATCTAAAAAATCAAAGTCCGCAATACTTCTTTTCATTTTTTTCCTGTAATTTTAGTAGACTAATACCAATGAATCCCAGAACAAACCCTAAGTTAGTGTATGTATTCAGCTTATCAGACATGAACTATCGTATCCCTATTCATAACCGTCGGATTTTTCAATTCTAACGCTACTTATTATCACCGACCGTTTTGGGTCGATACTGTTGAAAAACTCTGTTTTCGCTGTTGTTCGAAAAATATTAACTCCATACAAGAGTTTTAAGCAGAAAGGCATGGGGAGATACTTAGTATTCCCGTCATGCTTTTCTATAAGGCTTAGATGCGCACATAAGTAGCAAGTGATTACTGTTTTAGGTAAAAATAGAATTTGCCAGAAATATTGAGATTTAGATTTTTCGAGTTTTTCAACAGTATCGGTCGTTAGTGGAAGTTCAAGAACTCGTCCATGCTTAACTGCTTAGCATTACGGCGTCTTTTAACCAAAAGAACGGTTTGTAACCTACTACCTCTTAAGATTCTAGCAGGAGTTTCGCGTTTTATTACTTCCTAAAACCAAGAATTTCACTCTATATTTTACATTCGCAATTAATGTGGGCTGTGCACTCCGTCAGCATGAGATGGACAAAATATCGATTTATAAGTAAGTCTTCAGTAAAAAAATACAAGTAATCTTAAAAGCAATTGATTTGTCACGCTAAATCCTGGTAGATTACCCACCACTTCTTAAACTGCCAACAGGAACATCACAATGAACAAAACTGAACTGATTGAAACCGTTGCTACTCGCTCTAATACCACCAAGGCGGAAACAACAGCCATGCTAAATGGATTGATCGAAGTTATTCAAGAGAACATGGCAAATGGTGACAGTGTCCAGTTAATAGGATTTGGTACTTTTTCAGTAACAGAGCGTGCTGGTAGGGAAGGACGCAATCCGGCAACTGGTAAATCCATGATGATTCCAGCCAAGAAAGTTGTTAAATTCAAACCAGGTAAAACCCTGTCTGATGCAGCAGATAAACCAGCGCCTGCATCTAAATCAAGTAAAGCTAAAAAGACTGTGAAAAAGAAATGATGCGCACTCTTTAGTGCAGGGCTTTCCCACTTTGGAGTCTAGATATATCGGCCTGCAAACGTAATTCACAAAAACTGAAAACATCGTATTTGTTATAGAAAAAAATGGAAGAGGTGCCCCTTCAAACCACACAGGTGGCCAAGATTTAGGTTTGAAGGGGCGTTGCCTGCTCACCGAGCAGGGCTTTTGGAGGATTCAGACTAAATTTATTTTATTGCCTCAGACCTTCTATACAAACCTGAATAGCTGCATCATTCCCTTCGTAGATCCTCTGACAATCCTCAGGAGTTTCCGGAACACCTGCAAATGCCGGATGGGCTATGGCAGATGCAAGAACAAATACTAGAGCAGTCGCAAAAAGCTTTATTTTCATAGTTGAGTTCCTTTTAAAAGTATTAGAAACGTAAATACCAGCAAATAAGCCAGTAATTAATAACTATGCAAGTTACATGCCAGTCTGACGAACACAATTTAGAACAATAGGTTAAATATACTGATAAATAATTGATGCGCGAATGGGCGGGTAATAGGCAGTAGATATGTCTACTTTAGCAGACGCAATAAATTGCTAATGGAGTTATTGTTTTGTATTGGATGAATAATTATTGTCTCTTAACAAGTCTCATTCAATGAATTTAGAACAATCCGTTCTTGGTTGCTATAACGCAATCCATATTTATCTTTGATACGCTCCCAACGCTTACCATATTCACACCAATAGCTTTTCTGTGGTGGCAGCCATTCATGCGGTGCCTGATCGGATTTAGATTGATTTGTCGCATCGTCAACCACCAGAAGATTTTCAAAATCATTAGCGAATATCCGTCGTTGCGCCTTTGTCCAGCTTTCGGCACCGTTTCTATGAGCATGAGCTAATGGAACAACATGGTCAATATCAACATCTGATGCTCTGTTGAATGTTTGGCCAGTATAAACACCATGCCATTTACCGTATTTGACTGTGCAACGTTTAGCGTTCTTAAACCGCACTGATACTTTACTGGTCGCTATTAAGAGCTCTTGCCTGGTGTTCTGACAGTCTCCATCTGCATCAATCCAGTGCGGCCAATCTTTCCGGTTATAAACTCGACTAAATGTCCCCGGTTTTGCTTGTTCATATGCTTCTTTCGATTTCTGCTGGATAGAGAAGCAGGGTTCTTTGTGACATTGGTAAATGTGGGTCTTGCGGTTGAAATGGCCACCTTGATTATCAAGGCCACCGCCGTGAGAGAAGGCGAGGGTAGGGAGCAACAGGCATAGCAGAAAGGTGACTTTCATCAATCGTAGCGAGAAACTCGGTATGTTTAGATTATTACTTGTTCTTTCGTACTGTCACCACTTGTTTTAGACAGTGACTTAAGCCCTAATATTTCTTTCTCGTTTTCTGATTCGATACCAGAATTAAGGATATTTAAGATCTGCTCTGAAAACTCACCGTTTTTATTAAGGTGTTCTAATATTAACGCCCCAACAAGAATACATTTCTGAGTATATATTTGCTTGGTTCTTTCATCTTCTTTCTTTTGTTCAAGTTTAATTTGTTTCTTCAGCTTTGCTTGTTGTTCAAGTAATTTCTGAAGATTGGTTTTC
>JAJFJG010000133.1 GCA_021774265.1 Nitrosomonas sp. | reverse complement strand
ATGCGGTCAGATTAGCAATTGATCCTTCTTCGAACAAATCCAGATCGTAGGCAATATAGGCAAAATACTGTGCTTCATTCTTGGTACCTGGGCCCGTGTTGGGAACAAGTTCAGAACGGTAAGCTTTAGCACGATACAGTTCACATGCGGTCAACCGGTCAGTCCATACCACAGTCCAAGTTGCTGTAGATGACTCACCTGCAACTGCAGCAGCAGCCTCTTCGTGATCTACACCTGGTTGCGGAGTAATCCGGAACAATGCAATAACATCGGTATCCTTAGGAACATAATCAGGTTCCCAGTAGCCCATTTGCTTATACGGCAGGACGCCAGCCTTGTAACGTGCTTTACCTTCTTTGAGTGTTTCAGAAGCCATATTAATCTCCAGATAATTAAAAAAACACACCCACTCAATCAACTTTTAAAAAATTTTAATTTGAATAATATGAATTCAAAAAAGTATTTCAAAGTAGGCTACACGTATCATGCTATATTATTACTATAAATAATAATAAAGCTTATTAACTATAATAATAGATTAAAGTCTATGTGTAATAGGAGCTACTAATGCGTCATAGTACTTTGCGTCAATTAGAAGTATTTGAGTCGATTGCCCGACTTGGAAGTTTTACGCGTGCTGCGGAGGAGTTGTGCTTAGCGCAACCCACGGTATCTATACAAATTAAAAAATTGACCGGCGAGGTTGGTTTGCCACTATTCGAGCAAATTGGGAAAAAAATTTATCTTACCGATGCTGGACGCAAGCTATATCAAACTTGCTCGGATGTCTTTGAACATTTTGCACATTTTGAGACGACCATAGCAGATATGAAAGGATTAAAAGCAGGTAAACTAAAACTTGCGGTGGTGACTACTGCTAAATATTTTGCGCCACGATTACTGGGTATGTTCTGTCGACAGTATCCTGGCGTTGATGTGTCGCTTAAAGTAACCAATCGTGAACGCTTATTGGAAAGATTAATAAACAATCAGGATGATCTTTATATTCTGGGTCAGCCACCAAAGGAAATTGATACGGTTGCACAAGCTTTTCTAGAGAATCCACTCGTTGTTCTGGCGCCTATTGACCATCCACTTGTCAACAAAAAAAAGGTAACACTTAAGCGTATCGCTGAAGAACCATTTTTATCGCGTGAACTTGGTTCCGGCACACGTATTGCTATTGAACGTATTTTTTCTGAGCAGGGGTTGCAGCCAAAAACTCGAATGGAGCTGGGTAGTAATGAGGCAATTAAACAGGCAGTTATTGGTGGGCTTGGGATATCAATCCTTTCACGCCATACACTGGCACTTGATGCGCCTATGGGACAATTGGCCGTGCTCGATGTACAAGATTTTCCCATTAATCGTCAATGGTATTATGCCTATCTATCCGGGAAAAAAATATCGGTTGTAGCGGAGGCATTCCTGAGTTACTTAAAGCAGGCACCGAAGCATTTAACCGATTTATCCTGTCATCACGCTGAGGTGGGACATTGTCCATTGATACATGAAAATAAGCCTAGCATAATATCTATTAAATAACCTTGTCACTATTTGAAACGAAACCCCAGTTGTAACAGCTCATCCCAAGTGTCTCCTTTCGCTACGCCTTTGCTGATGCGGTCAATTTTTGCGATGAGTAATAAAGTACTTGTTAGAGATTTGGAGCCAATGCGTCTGGCTGCATTTTCCATGAGTCGCTGCCGCTCTCCCCACACGCGGGTTTCACGCAGTAATTGCATCATGGGCTTACCTGCATCTAATCCTTTGCGAATTAGTAATAAAGAACGTATTTGCTCAGCCAAAGTGGCAAGAATTAATGGTGGGGCAGTCCCTTCTCCTTTGAGTTCTTCTAGAATACGAACGTAACGTGCTGTATTTACTGAAATCATCGCCTCAGATAATTTAAAAACATCATAGCGAGCAACTTCTAGTACAGCATCTTTAACTTGTTCAAATGATAGTTTTCCCACAGGATAAAGTAGGGCCAATTTTGATATTTCTTGATGGGCGGCTAGTAGATTCCCTTCCACGCAGTCGGCTAGAAATTGTAATGTTTCAGTGTTAGTGGATTGCTGTTGTTTAATCAACCGCTGCTCAATCCATGCAGGAAGTTGTGTACGCTCGACGGGATAGAAGGGGACTGTGACACCTGCTTTTTCAAGTGCTTTAAACCATTTGCTTGATTGCCCTTGTTTATCAATTCTTGGGAGGGTGACGAGGGTGATGGTGTCTTGAGGCAGTGTTTGGCAATATGCTTCTATGGCTTTACCGCCTTCTCTGCCCGGTTTTCCTGAAGGTATGCGAATATCCATCACTCGCTTATCACCAAATAATGATAAGTTGTTATTGGCCTGCTGCAGTTCATCCCAGTCAAAACGATGATCCACAGTAAAAACTTCACGTTCATTATAATTTTGTTGCGTAGCAGAAGCACGGATTAAATCGGTTGCTTCTGCGATCAATAAGGGCTCATTACCAAATAGTGTATAGAGTTGCGCAATGTTTTTTTGCAGTTGATGAGAGAGCTGGTTGGATTTTATTTGCATGGTATTGGATTGCCTGTGTCGCTATTTTCCGTTCAGGGCAGGGCAGCTTTAAAAATCTAGATTTCATCCCAATTTCTGTGTTGTGGAAAAAATTATTGCTTATATATCAACCATATGCTGCGCTGCAAAATTATCCCTACGCTTTGTGTTTGGGCAAACTCTGAATTTTTAGAAGCACCCTTGAGTTAGTTCGTGTTTGTCTCAGCTTCAACTTTAATTGGTAAATTTTTGACTGCAGATAGCCGCCAGATAATTTGTTGTACTGCATCTTCTTGCATATTGTTATATAGCATCTCAGCTTCAGCTTCCTTAGCTAAAATTTGTTCATCTAAGAATGGAAGAATACGCGTTAAAGCAATTTCATTCGATGGAATTATCTCGACGCCATCGGTGTCAACAAGCCGTATTGTGACCCGAAAAACCAGCTGGAATTCACGCACTCGTCCACCACCGGACAGTGACAGAATCCGACGTTCATTTTGCGGATTAAGAATTTGTAGCATGGCTTGAGCATCTTCTATTTTGCTGACTACCTTGGTTGTTGTGCTTGCATTAATCGCACGCGAAATATCGGAGCCAATAGGGTGTCCGACTGGCGCTGAGATATAAAGTGAATCAAATGGTAATGTTGATATCTGACCGCGCAGCTTAAAACCACAAGCTGTTAGTATTACCAGTAGTAGAATAATTAAACTTTTTTTCATAAGGTGTCTGTTTTGTCTAAACTACAATATTGACCAGCCGACCAGGTACAACAATCACTTTTTTAACAGATTTCCCATCAATATATTTTTGTATTTGCGCATCATTTAATGCAATACGCTCAATTTCTGCAGCGGCTGTATCTTTTGTGATGGAAATTTGACCGCGTAACTTTCCATTGACCTGCACGATGAGTTTAATCTCATCTTGTACCAAAGCAGAGCTGTCTGCCTCAGGCCATGGTTGGTCAAGCAATTCGCTGCTGGGCTTGAGTTCCCTCCATAACACGTGACAAATATGTGGCACGATAGGCGACAGCAATATAACAATGCTTTCTAGAGCTTCTTGCATTAGGTGACGGGCTGATGTCTCTGTTGTCTTTATTTTTGCCAAACTATTCATCAGTTCCATCACAGATGCAATGGCGGTGTTGAACGTATGTCGTCTCTCAAGGTCGTCAGTCACCTTGTTAATAGTTTGGTGTAATTGGAGGCGCACAGCTTTTAATTCAGGCGACAATGTTTTTAATTGTGCTGAGTCAATTGCTACGGGACCATTGTCCAGATGGTTATATACTTGCTTCCACAATCGTTTCAAAAACCGAAAAGCCCCATCGACACCTGCATCTGCCCATTCTAGTGTTTGCGTGGGAGGGCTAGCAAACATCATGAATAAGCGTGCAGTGTCAGCACCATATTGTTCAACAAGGCTTTGTGGGTCAACACCGTTATTTTTAGATTTTGACATGGTACCAATGCCATCAGACTCAACGGGTTGCTGGTCAGCTTGTAAAATAGCCCCGCAGCGTTTGCCTTGTTCGTCGTATTGAATGTCAACTTCTGTCGGGTTGTAATAAGTGATGCGACCAGATTCCGCTTTACGATAAAAAATTTCATTTAGCACCATGCCTTGGGTCAGTAGATTGGCAAATGGTTCGTCAAATTCAACTAAGCCAAGGTCACGCATCACCTTGCTCCAGAAACGTGAATACAACAGGTGAAGAATTGCATGCTCGATACCACCAATATATTGATCGACAGGCATCCAATAATTCACCCGTAAATCTGTCATCGCATGTTTTTCATCAGAGCATGTGTAGCGTGTGTAATACCAGGACGAATCAACGAAAGTGTCCATGGTGTCGGTTTCACGTCGCGCGAGTTTGTCACATTTAGGACAAGTGCATTCATAGAATGACGGTGTTCTAGCCAGTGGATTACCAGAGCCATCAGGCACTAAATCTTCAGGAAGTACCACAGGTAATTGATCGTCTGGTACAGGGACAACGCCGCAGTCATCACAATGGATGAGTGGAATAGGACAGCCCCAATAGCGTTGCCGTGAAATGCCCCAGTCACGTAGACGGTAATGGACGCGTTTCCGACCTAAATCTTTTTCATTGAGTGCCTCTGCAATGGCATCAACCGCAGCATAAAAGTCTAATCCAGAGAACTTGCCGGAATTATACGTTACCCCGTAATCAACAAAAGCTTCTGTGGGTTCTATTTCGAGTTTGTCATCTTTTGCTCTGATAACAGCCTTGACCGGTAATTTGTATTTTTCTGCGAAATCAAAATCACGCTCATCATGTGCTGGTACAGCCATCACCGCACCTTCGCCATAACCCATTAATACATAGTTAGCGATCCATACGGCTAGCTTCTTATTAGTCAGTGGATGAATAACAAATAATCCGGTATCCATGCCTTTCTTTTCTTGTAACGCGATATCAGCTTCTTTGGTTGCACCCAGTTTGCATTCCTGAACGAATGCCTCTAATGTAGGATTATTTTTTGCGGCATGTAAGGCAACCGGGTGTTCAGCAGCTACAGCAACATAAGTTGCGCCTAACAGAGTATCTGCACGGGTGGTGAAAACTTTTAACGACTGAGGCATACCTGACTCCGAATCAGGCGGAAAAACAATATCAACACCATAACTCTTGCCAATCCAATTGGCTTGCATGGTTTTTACACGCTCTGGCCAGCCGGGTAACGTATCTAAAGAAGCCAGTAGCTCATCAGCATAGTTAGTGATTTTCATGTAATACATTGGAATCTCACGTTTCTCAACGGGTGCGCCTGTACGCCATCCGCAGCCATCAATCACCTGTTCATTCGCTAAAACAGTTTGATCAATTGGGTCCCAGTTAACGGTGCCGGTGGTTTGATAGGCTAGGCCTTTCTCCAACATACGCAAAAAAAGCCATTGATTCCAATGATAATAATCAGGGTTGCACGTCGCTAATTCACGGTCCCAATCAATACTTAATCCAAGGCTCTGCAACTGTTTTCGCATATAAGCAATATTGTCGTAGGTCCATTTTGCCGGGGGTACGTTGTTTTGCATTGCCGCATTTTCGGCAGGTAAACCAAAGGCATCCCACCCCATGGGCTGTAAGACGTTATAGCCTTGCATACGGCGATAGCGTGACAACACATCACCAATAGTGTAATTACGCACATGGCCCATATGTAGCTTGCCAGATGGATAAGGAAACATTGATAAGCAGTAATATTTCTTTTTCCCCGCTGTTTCAACCGTTTTAAATGCGGCTGTTTCGTTCCAGTGTTGTTGAGCGTTTTTTTCGATCTCTTGGGGATGATATTTTTCTTGCATGGAAGCTGAGTTAGTGGCTATAAAGGGCTGATTATACCGCGAAGTACCCACTGAATTTATCGATTAATCGAAGATAAATTTGTAATAGGGTATAGAATATATTGATATTTGCTTGAATTAATCCCTTGCCCTATAGGACGCCATTATCATGAAAATCCAATTCATTCTTATCTTGTTGCTTGTGAATTTTCTTGTTGCGTGTGCCACGACACCCACGGGAAGAAGCCAATTAGTTTTTATGTCTGACGATAAGATGGATGCTATGGGGCTGCAGGCTTTTGATAATTTAAAAAAAGAAAAACCCATTAGCCAAAATGATAAAAAAACACAATTTGTGCAATGTATTGCCGATGCTATTACGCATAATATTGAGGGTGACTGGGAAGTCGTCGTGTTCGAAGATGAAACACTCAATGCCTTTGCCTTGCCTGGTGAAAAGATAGGGGTGCATACCGGCTTGATTGATCTGGTTGATAATCAGGATCAATTGGCTTCAGTAATAGGTCATGAAGTCGCGCATGTATTGTCAAAGCACGGGAATGAGCGCATGTCACAGAAAATGGGCGCGCAAATGGGCTTGTCGCTGATCACAGCTGTAGCTGCACCACAAACAGCATTGGGACAAACGGCCATTAGTTTATTGGGTGTCGGCGCACAATACGGCGTTATCATGCCGTTTAGCCGACTACATGAAAGTGAGGCTGATATTCTCGGTTTGGAGTTAATGGCAAAAGCAGGTTTCAACCCAAGGGAAAGTGTCACGCTCTGGCAAAAGATGGCACAAGCCAGCCAAGGCGAAAACCCGGCTGAGTTTCTATCTACCCACCCATCACACGACACCCGAATTGAAGATTTGCAGGCACAAATGCCCAAAGCTTTAAAACTTCAGCAGCAAGCTAATGCCGCAGGTAAGAATCCACGTTGTATGAAGTGATTTTCTAAAAATGCTATGGTGATTTACTGAATCACTCTTATACGAACATCAAGAATTCCCCTATCAAGATGCCCGATACGGCTAAATGCTGAGCGTGAAAGATCAATGACGCGGCCAGCAATGAAAGGCCCTCTATCATTAATTCTAACAATGACGCTTTTGCCATTCTTAATATTCGTTACTTTTACTTTGGTACCAAAAGGCAGTTTTTTGTGGGCAGCGGTGTTAGCTTGTTGATTAAAGTGCTCTCCATTCGCTGTTTTTCTAGACTGAAATTTCATGGCGTAAAAGGAAGCTTTACCAGACTCAGTATATCCACCCTGACGCATATGATTATTTGTTGATATGCTGGAGCAATTCAATAAAGCGAGGGTCGATAATAGGATTAATATTCTTTTGATCATTTGAATGACGGTTTTAGCGTTTTCTGTAGAAGCTCAAGGGCTTCTTTAATGGGTAAGGATTTTTGTTGGCACATAATATCTCACTTGCTTTTGTCATGGTTAAGGATAAAGAATAAAAATATTAACAGAGGATAAGACTATGTTGTCGTAATACACAAAACTTGAAGCCTAAACGCGTAAAGAGGTAGACCAAAAACTTCTCGCGGCTGGATGGGCTATTCAAGATAAGAGCCGCCTTATATGTCGATAAAAATAGAAATGAGCTAGGCCCGATTTTATGGACGGATAAGTTGATGATATTTTATCAACTTATTCGGAGAATCCATGAAACGAATACCGCGCCGATTAAAAGAGAAGCGATAAAGCTTGTTACAGAACAACGCCTCAATACGGCTCAAGCTGGCAGGCAGCTAGACATTGATCCGAAACCCATACGTTTATGGATAGTCCAATCTGAACGCGGTAAACTAGCAGGTAGCCTTGGTG
>JAJFJG010000132.1 GCA_021774265.1 Nitrosomonas sp. | reverse complement strand
CTCGCTGATTTCGGATGGATTTAACTGCATTTCAAATAACTCCTAGCTTTTAAGGGCAATTGCCATGGCTTCTAGTTTACCGCGCACAGAAGTATCGAGAATTTCATCGCCAATTTCGACTTTGACCCCACCAATTAATTCCGGGTCAACACTCACTGTTGCTTCTAACTTGCGTTTAAACTTTTTTTCTAGACTCGCCATCAAATTAGATAGCTGCCCATCATTCAGTGCAAATGCAGACACTATTTTTGCATCTAGTACACCTTCATGCTGCGCTTTCAACCGCTCAAATGATTCGCTTACCTGTGGCAATATACCTACACGACCATTTTCTATCATTAACAAAATAAAGTTACGGCTTTCATCATTCAGCTCATTATTACAAATACTAATGAACAAGTCTGACAGTTGCTTTATAGAAATACTTGGATCTCCATCAAGAGCGCTTATTCGTTCATCACTTGCAACTGCCGCCAAATATTGTAAAGTCTCTGACCAAGCATCTAACGATTGTTTTTTGACTGCCAATTTGTATATTGCTTCAGCATACGGCCTTGCAATTGTAGTAACTTCAGCCATTACTTGATTTCTTCTTCAATTGAAGCAAGCAGGTCTGCATGTACTTTTGCATTTACTTCACGACGTAAAATTTTGGAAGCACCAGCAACTGCAATCTCTGAAACATGTTGTCGGAGCACTTCTTTAGCACTAAACACCTCATGCTCAATATCAGCTTGGGCTCCAGCGAGAATTCGATCGCCTTCTTTTTTTGCCGACACTTTTGCTTCCTCAACAATTTCAGACGCACGTTTCTCAGCTTTCGACACAATATCTGCAGCGCGCTGCTTTGCTTCCTTTAAAACATCTGTAGATCGCTGACTTGCAAGCTCAAGCTCTTGCTTTCCTCGCTCACCTGCAGCCAAACCATCGGCAATTGTTTTCTGCCGCTCTTCTATCGCCTGCATTAATGGCGGCCACACGTATTTAATTGTAAACCAAATAAATATTGAGAATGCCAGCGCCTGTGATATTAGGGTGAAATTAATATTCATTCTTAAACCTTAATATTATTACCGAAATGTCACGATTATTGCACTACCGCAAGCAACGGGTTACCGAAAGCAAAAAGCATCGCCAAACCAACAGCAATAATAAATGATGCATCTGTCAAACCTAGCAACAAAAACACTTTACCTTGCAATGTCGGAATCATTTCTGGTTGACGCGCAGCACCTTCCAAAAAACGACTACACATAACGCCAACACCGATACAAGCACCAGCAGCGCCCAGTCCAATCATTAGTCCAATACCTATACCTGTGTAAGCTTGAATCATTGCTAAGTGTGCTATATTTTCCATCTTATTTTCCTTTCGTGTTAAATGATTACTTTATTAAATAGTTTTTGAACAAAAATTAGTGTGATTCGTGCGCCATTGATATATATACAACCGTCAACATCATAAATATAAACGCTTGCAATGTAACAATCAGAATATGAAATATTGCCCATCCCGCTCCAAGCAACGTTCCAAACAATGTACCTGTAACACCTGTCGCTGCCCACATGCCTATCAGTAGAAATATTATTTCTCCAGCATAGATGTTGCCGAATAAACGCAATGAATGAGACAAGGGTTTTGAAACATATTCAATAAAATTAAACAATAAATTGAGCGGCCACATTATCGGGCTTTTTCCAAACGGTGTACAAAACAATTCATATGACCAACCACCAACGCCCTTAACCTTGACGTTAAAAAACAACATCAGAAGCCATACTGACAAGGCTAAAGCAAACGTTGTATTTACATCTGTAGTCGGAACAGTACGCCAGTTATGGAGACCAAAAACATGCTCGTAAATCCAAGCCATTATATCTATTGGCAAGATATCCATTGCATTCATCATTAACACCCACACAAAAATTGTGAGGGCCAACGGCGCAACAAAAGTGTGCCGATCACCATGGAATGTGTTTTTCACCTGGGAATCAATAAATTCAACCGTCAATTCAACAAAAGCCTGCCGCTTAGACGGAACTCCTGGTGTTGCCTTGCGCACCACCAACCACAAAAAACCAATGCTAATAAACCCTAATATAATCGATGTTACTAACGTATCAATGTGCAATGTCCAAAAACCGCCATCTCCACCGACCTGTGTCGTTAAATGCGTGAGATGATGATCAATATACGAAGTCGGTGTAAGTTCTGTATCTGCTGCCATTATTGTTGCCTATACCTATAAACTATTTTTATATTATTTTAGCATCTTCTGATACTAACAGAGCCATACTATTAATAATTACCGCTACTGTAAAAGTTCCAATGAAAACGATTAAATTAATGTTTTCAAACTGCGTAAGGACTTGCCAAAGCAAAATCACTATCACAACAATCTTAACCGCCTCAGCCCTAAGTGCGGTTCTAATCGCTCCTCCAGCACCACCCCCCTTATGAAGTGATATTATCAAGGCAAAAGCTGATGAAGACGCGACACTAATAAACCCACCTAGCAGTGCTGAAATTGCGCCGATCTCACTCACCCATACACTACACCCTAGCGCGGCGATTAATGTAAACAGCAATTGCCATTGTATAATGATACGGAGCGGTCTATTTTTTATCCAAGGCACTTTTCACCTTCTTAGTCAGAAAGCAATTCTGCCTACACTTTAAAGGCAGAATTCTATCCTGATTATAGACGACCGTCAACGAAAGAAATGATTTTTGACTAACACCTTATGACTGACAAATAATTCAGTTTTAGTCTGCAATTGTTAAGTGTTCTATACCGGAATTTAAATCTTTGTCTTTTGCATCCTTACCCTCAAGCTTTATTTTCAAACGCAGCTCATTTAATGAATCTGCATTTCTTAATGCATCTTCGTAGCTAATTTTATCTGCCTCATAAAGTTCAAATAAAGCGGCATCAAATGTTTGCATACCTAGCTCACGTGATTTTTTCATAATTTCTTTAATCTCATGAACATTTCCCTTGAATATAAGATCGGATATTAACGGCGAATTCAACATAACCTCTATCGCAGCTGCTCTACCTTTAATATTTTTTAATGGTATTAACCTCTGCGCAATCACCGCCTTTAAATTTAATGACAAATCCATCAGCAATTGCGTACGCCGCTCTTCCGGGAAAAGATTGATTATGCGGTCCAAAGCTTGGTTTGCGCTATTTGCATGTAGAGTACCCATGCACAGATGCCCCGTTTCCGCAAATGAGATTGCATGCTCCATAGTTTCTCGATCACGAATTTCTCCTATCAATATCACGTCGGGTGCTTGTCGTAGTGTATTTTTTAACGCCGCTTCCCATGACTCAGTATCCACACCCACTTCGCGTTGCGTAATTACACAGTTGATATGTTGATGCACGTATTCCACCGGATCTTCTATGGTGATGATATGGCCATAACTATTTTTATTACGGTGACCAATCAAAGACGCCAGTGAAGTTGATTTTCCTGAGCCTGTGCCACCTACAAAAATCACCAGCCCGCGCTTACTCATTACAACTTCTTTCAATACTTGCGGCAAACCAAGATCATCAAAATCAGGAATTTCTGTCGTGATTGTACGCAACACAATGCCAGCACGTTGTTGTTGCACAAAAGCATTCACTCGAAATCGTCCAATCCCCGAAGGATGAATCGCAAAGTTACACTCTTTTGTTTCCTCGAATTCCGCTTTCTGCCTTTCATTCATAATTGCGTGTACAAGTTCTAGTGCATGTTGCGCTGTCAAAACTTGCTGAGAAACAGGCGTCATTTTTCCATCGATTTTGATTGCCGGCGGATAATCAGCAGTAATAAATAAATCAGATGCTTTTTTACTAAGCATGAGACGTAACAAATCAAATATAAATTTTTTTGCTTGCGCTTGATCCATGTTCACCCCTTATCTTTCAATCATGATTCAATTTTTTCACTAAACTTTGAAATTATCTTTATTCATTGCCTTATTACGTGCCTCTTGCATTGATATGACATTACGTCCTACAAGATCAGTCAGATTCTGATCTAATGTTTGCATACCCACACCCTGGCCTGTTTGGATAGCTGAATACATCTGAGCTATTTTTGCCTCACGAATCAGATTTCGAATAGCAGGCGTTCCTATCATAATTTCGTGCGCTGCCACACGACCATTGCCGTCTTTCGTCTTTAACAATGCTTGTGAAATCACCGCACGCAAGGACTCTGACAACATAGCACGCATCATTTCTTTTTCTGCTGCAGGAAACACATCTATAATGCGATCAATTGTTTTAGCTGCTGAGCTGGTATGCAATGTTCCAAAAACCAAATGGCCTGTTTCAGCTGCGGTCATTGCCAAACGAATCGTTTCCAAATCCCGCATTTCACCCACTAAAATAATATCTGGATCTTCACGCAATGCTGAACGCAACGCATTAGAGAAACTATGTGTATCTCGACCAACCTCTCGCTGATTTATCAAACTTTTCTTGCTCTCATGCACAAATTCAATCGGATCTTCTAACGTCAGGATATGACCGTAGTCATTTTCATTAATATGATTGACCATAGCTGCCAATGTGGTAGATTTACCTGATCCAGTCGGGCCTGTTACTAGAACAACTCCACGCGGCTGGTTAGCAATTTCAGCAAATATCTTTGGTGCCTTTAAGTCTTGCAAACTCAGCACTTTAGATGGAATAGTTCGCATGACAGACGCAGCACCGCGCTGCGTATTAAATGCATTAACACGAAAACGCGCAAGATTAGGCACTTCAAATGAAAAATCACACTCGAGGTTTTCTTCATAAAATTTGCGCTGCCCGTCATTCATAATGTCGTACACCATTTCATGCACTTCTTTATGTTCCATCACTGGCAAATTAATTTTCCTAATTTCACCATGCACCCTTATCATGGGTGGCATACCTGCTGACAAATGCAAATCCGAAGCGCTATTTTTGACCACGAAAGCAAGTAATTCTACAATATTCATTCTGACACCCTCTTTTGACAACGCTTCGCGAATCAGCAAATACTAAACATCAAACTATGCAACTCTCACATAAAGCCTTCGCGCTAATTTAATTGTCAACGGAACTAAAATATAAATATTGAGGAAATGCTGATTCAGAAAAAATGTTGACATAGAAGAGGAAAAGCTTGCTCTATGCACCGCTTATTCAATTTACATAACGATTAAATGACTGATAATAAGTGTATTTTTTTAAAGATAGCCTGAGTGGAAAATGGTTGTGTGGTTTTAGATCCAGTGAAATAATGCCCGACCACAATGCTTTTTACCACACCCGTAAGCGGATTGGCACTAAGCGTTAAGTCATTTGTTTTCCCAGATGTAAACAGAACTCGCTCAGCACGGTTTGGTAAGTGAAGTCTTTACTTTTGTTGATGCGACCTATTTAGTTCCCAAAGCGAATTTGTGGCAAGAACGAGATCGGCTATCAAGGCCAAGCGGGACAAGCTGAATAACGAAGCGCTGCCTCAGTTTGCTTGCGACAAGCAAACTGAGGTGGAGTGCAAAGGAAAAAACAAATGTTGGTATGGCTATAAGTAGTATAGCGCTGTCGATATGCAATCGGACTTAATCAACAAAGTAGCCGTGACACCAGCAAACCTGCACGGCAAGCAGCGGCGAAACGAGGTGTCTATTTGGCTGCAATCATGATGAATCATATGCTGGCAAAAAATCATGACAAAGATCGTTGGTTCACCCACTTGAGAATGCCCTATGAACGCGTATTCTCCAAACGTAATCAACGAGTGCGTTATCGGGGGGGGGGGGGCAAAAATTAATTTGCCGCGTTTATGAATGCCATTAGCTTTAATCTCAAACGTATCTTGGTGCTTAATCCACCCGGTTGCATTTTTGCCTAAGGGGATTTTTGCACCCAGAATCAGCTAACCTTACAGAGATAACTGTCGTTTAATTACTGCTTATACAGTATTCAACCTGCAATCAAAAAAACAGCCCCTTTTTTGCAGAAATATACTCACAATTAATTTATGCGACAGGCCCGAATGGCATGTTCCTACTAGGCTTGGTTATTAGTTAGTGTTCAGGCTACTAATGAGAAACAGTGTTTATTCAGTTACTTATGCCATGCAACCCCTTCCAATCATGTTGTTTTTTTAATTTCCCATCGATCACACGTCAGAAAGTAACGTTTCGTAAACTGCACATTTAATTAACTTGCATCATCAGTAAGCTCTTCCGCTATTTCTACTCTATTTCTTCCTCGTGACTTTGCCTGATAAAGTGCCTGATCGGCTCTTTTAAATACTGACACTTCAGTATCGGAATTTAACAGCTTAGTCACACCCATGCTGATGGTAGCGTATATTTTTGTCTCATTGTCTAAGCAATAGCTGCTTTCCACCTGATGACGAATTTTTTCTGCTACATTTCTTGCTTGATCCAGAGTAATTTTTTTAAGTAAAATGACAAATTCTTCTCCGCCATAGCGAAATACGAAATCAGAGGCACGCAGTGTATTGTTAATAGACTCAGCCACGGAACGCAACACATTATCTCCTGTCAGATGTCCGTATCGATCGTTTAAGCGCTTAAAATTATCGATATCAGCGACCATGATGGAGGTGGGACTTTTGTAACGTTTAAAATCACGGATAGTTTGCTCCATCGTCAGATTATAGGCGTTTCGATTTAAAATATTGGTCAGTGGGTCGACCAGGGCCCGGGTTTTCCATTTTTTTGTTTCGTCGCATTGGTTGTTGTTCACTGCTTTTAAAACAGCACTTGACAATGCTTCAGGAGAAAAATTGTTTTTTATCAAATAATCGTTCGCTCCGTTTTTCATGGCTTCCACTGCCACAGATTCACTCCCTTGACCGGTCAACATGATAATGGCTCCCGCATATCCTTTAACGTTTACCAGGGATAAAAACTCAATGCCATCCATGTCCGGCAATAAGTAATCAAGCAATATACAATCTGGCTTTTCGTTTTTAATCGCTTGAATTCCTTCTCGTCCTGTTTCGCATTCTATAAAGGAACAATTACCATCGAATCTTTTCTCTAAATGGCGCATATAGGTCATGCGATCCTCAGCACCGTCTTCTACGATTAGGATTCTCAAAAAATTTTGTTCGACTTGAAAATCTGACATATTATTTTTCCACAATAGGGAGCAATGCAACTTCAAACCAAAAATCTTTAAGCCTTTGAATAGCATCAAAAAAACTAGGAAGATTAACTGGCTTATGAATATAAGAATTAGCTCCGGCATCATAACAGTTCTGGATATCCACTGGATCTGAAGAAGTAGTCAATACGATGACGGGTATGTTTTTGAGATTTTGGTCCGATTTTATTTCCGTCAGCACCTCACAGCCATCCACTCCAGGAAGGTTTAAATCGAGCAAGATCAATTTAGGGCGCGGACATTCTTCCGAATTGGCGTACTGATTTCTTTGAAAAAGGTAATCCAGGGCTTCATCGCCGTCCTCGCAACGTTTTACGGGATTACTCATTTTTGCACGTTTGAAAGCTCGAATTGTTGCTTCATAGTCGGTGTCGCTGTCTTCAACCAACAAAATTAAATTATCAGCTTTGATTAAACTCATGGTTAGTGTTTTCTCCCAAGTGTAAAGAAAAAGGTGGTTCCTTCTCCCATTGTGGACTCCAGCCAGATTTTGCCATTGTGGAACTCGATGACCTTTTTGGCGATAGTTGTTCCAGCACCAGCTCCATCGGAAAATTTCTTTTTTCCGTTTAATCTTTTGAAAATACGGAATAGGGAATCATGGTGTTTTTCTGGAATACCAATCCCATTGTCCCGGACATAAAAAACAGGTGAGATCGTATTATCCTTACTAGCGTTTCCGGAAGTTGATGTGGTATTTTTCAAGGCATCGTTAGGCAAACAACCCACCTCAACCCACTTTTCATTCTTGTCGTTGTATTTTATAGCATTTCCTATTAAATTCTGAAAAACTTCTTTTACCCATATCGCATCACATATAAATTCTGGCAAAGGATGTGGAACGCGCATGTCCACTCCAGATTCGGTTAGTAAAAAATGTAGATTATCCAAAACTTCGAGTAGGACATTATTTAAATCGACGGTTTCCATTTTAATTTCCGAGCGACCAATACGAGCGTATTGTAGGATATTGTTAATGAGCAGTTCCATTCGCTGAGAAAGACGAACTAAAGTGTCCAGTTTTGATTTTCCTTCATCGTCCAGTATTTCAGAATAGTCTTCTTTAATAAACTCCGAATAATTGTAGATTCCTCTTAAAGGTTCTTTTAAATCATGCGAAACGATGTATGCGAAATCGTCCAGTTCCTTGTTGGACAGGGCAAGTTTTTTATTGTTTTCTTTGATGCTTTCCGTAAATTCCAAAATCAGACGATCAGCTCTTTTGCGTTCGGTAATATCGCGAAAGGTGACGACGGCCCCAACCACATTTTCATTATTTTTAATCGGTGTGCTGATATATTCGACAGGGAAAGATGTCCCGTCTTTTCGCCAAAAAACCTCTTCTGCCTCACGGTGCACTTTCCCATCAATAAAAGCGGCGTAAATGTGGCAATCTTCACGCGGATAGGGCGTTCCGTCCGGTTTTGTGTGATGGATCAAAGCATGTTGCAATTTATCAAGCAATTCACTTTCTGTATATCCCAGCATTTTCTCTGCTGCGGGGTTGGCAAAGGTGGTGTAGCCTTCCAGGTTCAACCCAAAAATCCCTTCTCCCACTGATTTTAAAATTAATTCATGCTCGTGCTCAATTTTCTCAACCTGATTTTTTTCCTTACGGACTTGCTGATAAAGATGAATTGCAGTGCTCAGGAGATAACTCATAAGCAGCCCTATAATGAGCATGATATGCGACAGATAGGTTTGGCTTTTACTCAGCCCGTCAGTGCTAGGAAAAAGATAAAACGTCCATAATGCATTGTAAAGCTGAATTTCTTTTTTATACGCCCACTGCTTTTTCAACTCCTTATTGATTTCACCTTGCTGAAATAACAATTCATTCCCTTCGTAGATCTGCAGAGAAAAGTTTTCTCTGTGTTGGCCTTGTAGCAAGTTTGCTAGTAGCTGTTTTTCGACAACAGCTCCGACGATATATCCTTTTAATTGGTTTTCTGTATAAACCGGGACAATGGTGAAAAAACCTTTCTCTGACGAGGGAAAGCTAAAGGATTTGGATATCCAGGTTTCCTTAGTCTCTTCAGCTTTTTTTAAAGCGTCTTGCTTTATTTGT
The DNA here is from genome assembly GCA_021774265.1 of Nitrosomonas sp. Lineage (GTDB taxonomy): Bacteria > Pseudomonadota > Gammaproteobacteria > Burkholderiales > Nitrosomonadaceae > Nitrosomonas. The sequence continues at coordinate 405 of JAJFJG010000132.1, read as the reverse complement.
AGCATTGATGAACCCACTGGAACTGGATAGGTATTTGATGCCCCTGTGGTCCAATACTCTTTGAATTCATGGTCGACCCATTGAATCGACGCAAAGCTTCTAAAATGTTCGATGTGATTTTTCGCGTCAAGCTCCCAGACCGCATATTCAGGAGTTTTTTGCGCACCCCAGCGTTCAGCCATTCTTATTAAGGCTTGGGTTTGCACGTGCACCGAAGTTATTAATCTGTCGTTAACGGCCATTCCCTTGTTTTCTACATTTGTTTTTATGAGCCTATTTTCATTAGAATATTGCGCCGCTGCCAGGAGAATACTCAATGAAATGATGGCAGAGCTGGTCAGGGCTATTTGAAAGCGACTAAGTTGTGACTGGATCGATTGGCTAATACGCCAGTTAAAAAAGAAA